>JABFVX010000454.1 GCA_013362555.1 Mycobacteriaceae bacterium | reverse complement strand
CCGCAGGCGGCTCCCGCGGCGCCCGGCGTCCCGGCGACGCCCATCGACGCGAAGTACGCCGAGTCCGGCGGACCTACAGGAAAACTCGGCCCGCCTACCGGCGAGGAACTGCCGCTGCCCAAGCGCGTCGGCAGGTTCCGCATGTACGCCAACGGCGTCATCGTCTGGACCCCCCAACTCGGCGCCCAAGCCGTGAACTTCACCGAACTGCTCACTCTGCTGGCCGAAAACGGCATCGCCCCCAAGTAGGCCATGCCTTCCGGCGCGGGATCACCACCAACGTTCGAGGATTTTGGCGACGCCGTCATCAGCGTTGGAGGCGGTGATTTCGTCGGCGGCCGCTCGCGCCTGGGCGTGGGCGTTGCCCATAGCCACGCCGTGGCCCGCCATCGTGAGCATCGGGACGTCGTTGGGCATGTCGCCGAAGGCCACGATCCGGTCCAGGGCGATGCCGTTGAGCCGGGCCACCTGGGCCAGCCCGGAGGCCTTGGTAATGCCGGGCGCGGACAGCTCGATCAGGCCGTGGTTGGAGGAGTACGTCAGGTCGGCCAGCCCGTCCAGGTTCGGCTCCAGGACCTTGCGCATCGCCTCGCTGGTCATCGACGGGACGCGCACCAGCATTTTGATGGCGGGCGCGTCGAGCACCTCCTCGAGCGACACCGCGGTGTTGTCGGGGTTCAGCCAGGCGTGCTCGTACTCCGGGGTGCTGACGAACTGCGGCGTCGCCGCGTCGTGCGCGCTCGCGCCGACGCGCTCGGCCGCGAGCCCACACCCGGGCAGCAGCCGGTACGCCAGTTCGGCGAGCCGGTTCAGCGCGCCCACCTCGAGCGAGAACGTCTCCAGCACTCGGTCCGCGGCGCTGTCGTAGATCACCGCGCCGTTGCCGCACACCGCGATGGGCGCGTGTCCGAGGCCCTCGACAATGGGCGGAATCCAGCGCGGCGGCCGCCCGGTCGCCAGGACGAACGGCACCCCGGCGGCCACGACGTTTCCGACCGCCCGGCGCGTGCGCTCGGCGACGTGCTCGTGCGGGTCCAGCAGCGTTCCGTCGACGTCCGAGGCGACAAGAGCAGGAGCGGGGATGTCGGAGCGGGGTTCGACGGAATAGGGCAGCATCCTGCCAATACTAAGGCGAACCGGCGCCGCGGGGCGGCGGGTAACAAGCGTGGGACCACTGCCATTACGGTTCGGCTCGGGCCGAGCCGGTCACCGGACCTCGGGTGTCCTTACGCCCTATGATGCGGACTACTCGAATAATGGGCGGCGTGGGGCCTGCGGGCTGCCGCCTCGGCGCTGAGCCGAACGCCGCGACTGTGAAGGTGCGCTGATGACCGGGTTCCTCGTGCGACGGGCGCTGAACTACGTTGTGCTGCTGGCGTTGGCGTCCTTCCTGACGTTCGCGGTCACCTCGCTGACGTTCCATCCGCTCGACAGCCTGGAGCAGCGCAATCCGCGGCCGCCGCAGTCGGTGATCGACGCGAAGGCCGACGAGCTGCACCTCAACGATCCGATCCCGGTGCGGTACGGCCACTGGGTGTCGGGCGCGGTCCGCGGCGACTTCGGCAAGACCGTCACCGGCGACGAGGTGACCTCGGAGCTGGGGCGGCGGATCGGCACGAGCATGCGGCTGGTGATCATCGGCGCCGTGATCGGCGCGGTCGTCGGGGTGCTGATCGGCGCGGCCAACGCGATCCGGCAGTACAAGTTCAGCGACTACCTGTCGACCGTGTTGTCGCTGCTCATTCTGAGCACCCCGGTGTTCCTGCTGGCGACGCTGCTGAAGTACGGCGCGCTCCAGGTCAACACCGCGACCGGACACCAACTGTTCCTCTACACCGGCGAAACCTCGGCGGGCGGGGCGGGCGGGCTGGCCCACCAACTGCTCGACCGGGCGCAGCACCTGGTGCTGCCGACCCTGTCGCTGGCATTGGGCAGCATCGCCTCCTACAGCCGCTACCAGCGCAATGCCATGCTGGACGTGCTGCAGAGCGACTTCATCCGCACGGCCCGAGCCAAAGGCCTGACCCGGCGCAAGGCCCTGCTCAAGCACGGCCTGCGCACCGCGCTGATCCCGATGGCGACACTGTTCGCCTACGGGTTCGGCGCGCTGATCACCGGGGCGCTGTTCACCGAGAAGATCTTCGGCTGGCACGGCGTCGGCGAGTGGATCGTCAACGGCATCGGCGCCCAGGACACCAACATCGTCGTCGCCATCACCGCCTTCACCGGCCTGGTGATCCTGCTGAGCGGGCTGCTCAGCGACATCGTCTACGCCGTCCTCGATCCCCGGGTGCGGGTGTGACGGAAGCCGATCAGATGAGCAATTCAGCCAGTGCCGTTCTCGACCCGAGGGTGCGTGTCCGATGACGACCGACAATGCCCCCGAAGCGGTGACCGCCCCGACCGCGGCCGCCGCTCCCAGCGACTTCGGGAGCTTCTCCGCGACCGGGCGCAAGAAGCTGGTGCTGCGCCGGTTTCTGCGTAACCGGCCCGCGGTGGTGGCCGCGGCGGTCCTGATCGCCATGTTCGCGGCGGCTTTCCTGCTGCCGCCGTTCCTGCGCTACAGCTACGACAGCCTCGACTTCGACGCGCTGTGGCAGGCGCCCAGCCTGCGCCACCCGTTCGGCACCACCCAGATCGGCGAGGACGTGCTGGCGCAGACGCTGCGCGGCCTGCAGAAATCACTGATCATCGGGTTCTGCGTGGCGATCTTCAGCACCGTCGCGGCCGGGATGGTGGGCTCGGTGGCGGGGCTGCTCGGCGGCTGGACCGACCGGGCGCTGATGTGGCTGGTCGACCTGCTGCTGGTGGTGCCGAGCCTGATCCTGATCGCGATCTTCACCCCCCTGACCAAAGGCGGCGGTTCGATACTGCTGTTGATCGTGCTGCTGGCGGCGTTCAACTGGATGATCTCCGCACGGATGGTGCGCGGGCTGACGCTGAGCCTGCGTGACCGCGAATTCGTCCAAGCCGCACGGTATATGGGCGCGCCGACCTGGAAGATCATCGTCAGCCACGTCATCCCGAACATCGCCTCGATCCTGATCATCGATACCACGCTCAACGTGGGATACGCGATCCTGGCCGAGACGGGGCTGAGCTTCCTCGGCCTCGGCGTGCGGCCGCCGGACGTCTCGCTCGGCACGCTGATCTCCGAGGGAACCAGCGCTGCGCTGACCAAGCCGTGGCTGTTCGGCTTCGCGGGCGGGCTGCTGATCCTCACCGTGCTGTGCACCAACCTGGTCGGCGACGGCCTGCGCGATGCCCTCGACCCGACCTCGCGCCGCGCGCGGGCAAGCACCCGGAAGGCCAAGTCATGACAAGCGGCCACGAGCACAGCGCCGGGCAGAC
The DNA here is from genome assembly GCA_013362555.1 of Mycobacteriaceae bacterium. GTDB lineage: Bacteria > Actinomycetota > Actinomycetes > Mycobacteriales > Mycobacteriaceae > JABFVX01. Next base: position 433 of record JABFVX010000454.1, on the reverse strand, counting down.
GCCGAACCCGCCGCCGCTGCTCGACGTGCGGGACCTGGCGGTGAGCTTCCCCAGCGAAGAGGGCCGGGTCGCGGCTGTGCGCGGGCTGAACTACACCGTCGCCACGGGCGAAGTGCTCGGCATCGTCGGCGAGTCCGGCTCCGGCAAGTCGGTGTCGTCGATGGCGGTGATGGGCCTGCTGCCCGACCACGCCCGCGTCACCGGGTCGATCCGGCTCAACGGGCGCGAACTGCTCGGGATGGGAGACCGGGAGCTGTCGCGGCTGCGCGGCAGCGCGGTCAGCATGGTGTTCCAGGACCCGTTGTCCGCGCTGACCCCGGTCTACCGCGTGGGCGAGCAGGTCGCGGAGGCGCTGCGCGCCCACGGCAAGGCGACCAAGGGGGACGCCGCGGCGCGCGCGGTGGAGCTGCTCGACCTGGTCGGCATCCCGGAC
>JABFVX010000488.1 GCA_013362555.1 Mycobacteriaceae bacterium | reverse complement strand
AGGGCTCCGGCGTCCGCGGTCCGAGCGGGACCGACGGGTGCGGCACACCCAGCCCTGCCAGTTGCCTGCGGGCCTGGTCCTGCGCCAATCGCGCCAGGACCGCCGGATCTGCCCGCGATCCCAGCAGCGCCCGGTACCGGTCCGCGTATTCCGGCGCACGCTGGTGGCCGCCTGCGTCGAGCCGCCTCGGCTCCTCCGGGCCGGTGGGCAGCAACCGCATGAATTCCGCGGGCCCGGCAGGCATCGCGGGAACGCGGCCGGCGTCGCCGGCCGGCCCCGCCGAGGCGGTGTGCCGCAATCCGCCGACCGACGCGCCCAGGAAACCCCCGCCGAACCCCGCGATGATCGACTGCTCGATGTCGTACTTCGACATCGACGCGAATCCCCTGGCCAGGGTGCTGAATACATCCCACGGGCGGTCTTTGTCCCAGCCCGCCGCGAACGCCGCGGGCAACAGCCCAGCCAACCCGCCCGCTACCCCGCCCGCCCCGCCGAGCAGCATCGAGGCCGCGGTGTTCGCCAGGTACCGGCGCCATTTCGGACCGTTCAGCACATCGCGCAACAACAGCGGACCGAGCCGCGGCCCCAGCCCCAACGCCACTCCGACGCCCGCGGCGCCGCCCAGCGCGCCCGACGCTCCTGCCTCGACGACAGACCCGACCTCATACTCATGTCGGGTGTGGTAGACGTTGGTCTGCCACCACTGCGCCCCGTAGTTCGTGCCGACGCCGAACAGCGCGCCGAGCCCAGCGCCTTTGCCCAGCAACACAAGTCCCGCCCTGGTGGCCGAGTGCCTGGCGCCCTCGGCCGCCAGTTCGGATACCACTTTGGCGCCGATCCGCTGCAAGGCGAGTTTGGCCGCGGCCCGGTCCGCGGCCGCCTTGATCACGCCCGCATGGAACATCCACGCGTCCGCCAGCAGTTGCGCCAGCAGCGTGAAGAGCGTGAATTTCACCATCAACTGGCCGAATTCGGTCGAGAGCGCCCCGGCGTAGCACTGCTCCCGCATGCTGCGGCAGAACGTCACGAGATCCCGGGTCCGCGACACGGCCTCGCGCTGTTGGCGTGTCAGCGAGTCTCCGGTCGAGCCGAGCATCCGGGCCAGCTCCAGCCCGGTCATCGTGTCCTGTCGCCGCGACACCGCCTCCAGCGCGTCCGCGGTCCGCGACCACGAATCCCCCACTCGGCGCATGGCCCCCGGATCTCCCTCGGGGCAGTGACCGGCCGCGAACGTCACCAGCCAATCCGGAATACCAGGCGGGAGGCCCGTCACGACACACACGCCCCTACATCAGCCGACCCCCGAAGCACCAACTACGTTACCTCCGCCGCACCCGCGGGGCCGCGGGCTTCCCACGATCGGGAAGGGTCGAGCGCTCCTACTTCAGGAAGCCCAACACGGTGTAGTCGGGAGTGGCCAGCCCGAAGGCGCCGAAGTTGGCGACGTTCGTGCGGACCGGGATGGCGCCCGCAAGCTCGTACATCGGGATCGAGAAGCCGATCTCCGAGACTTTGCGGTCGACCTCGTTGGCGAGCCGGCGGGACTTCGCCGGGTCGAGTTCGGAGACGGTGCGATCGATCAAGGCGTTGATCTCCGCCGAGCCGACATGGCCGTAGTTGCCCTGCAGGTTGTTCGGGTCCAGGGCGTAGATCTGAGTCAGCGCGCCGAGCGGAAACTGGGTGTGCACCCAGCCGTGCTGTGCGATGTCGAAGCGCCCGGGGTGGATCACCTCGGCGAAGAATCCCGTGTAGCGGTAGGGCCGGATGTTCACTCGGACGCCGACCGCGGCCAGGTTGGCCCGGATGATCTTCGCCGCCGACACCCCGTTCGGAATGTCGACCAGCGCGTCGGTGATCTCCAGCCGGCGCCCCTGCTTCTCGCGGACCTCGCCGTGCAGGCGCCAGCCCAGCGCGTCGAGCTCCCGGCGCGCCGCGGCCGGGTCGTAGTCCAGCGCTTGGGCGTTGTCCCGGTACCCAGTCTGGTGCTGGAGGAAAATGTGGTTGGCCAGCGGCTTCGGGTCCTTCACCAAGCCGTTCTGCAATGCTTTGACGATGGTTCTGCGGTCGATCGCCTTGGCCAGCGCGACGCGCAGCCGGGCGTCGGCCAGAATCGCGCCCGGCGCGCCGTTGAACGTCACGAACGACGTCGACGGGTCCGGGGCGATGCGCACCGCGATGTCCGGCGAACTGTGCGCCATGGCGGCGTCGTTGACGTTGTAGAGATTGTCGAAGGTGGCGTCGATCTCGCGGTTGAGCATCGCGGGCACCGCGGCCGCGCCGTCGATCACCGTGTAGGTGATGTGGTCGAGTTTGGGGCGCGCACCCCACCAGCGCGGATTGCGCTCCAGAGTCACCCGGTTCGCCACCCGGTCGATCCGGCTCATCCGGTAGGGACCCGCCGAGATCGACAACTGCTCCCGGTCGGCGTTGTTGAACGCCTCCGGCGACGCCGTGACGGCCTTGGGGTAGACCGGGTCGTACAGGTTCATCCAGTCCCCGTACGGCTGCGCGAAGACCAGCACGGCTTCACGCTCGTCCGCGCCCCGCTCCACTCGCGCCACCCGCTCGAAGCCGTTCGTCGCGGCGATCTGGAAGCGAGAATCCCGGCCGGACAGCGCGTTCGCCTGCGAGGCCAGGTCTTCCCAGGTGATCGGCGACCCGTCCGACCACACCGCGCGCGGGTTGATGGTGAACGTCACCCGCTGCGGATCGACGCCCGTGATGCGGATGTCGGTGAAGAAGTTGCGGTTCACCGATATGTTCCCGGCCGCGTCGCTGACGTAAGGCCGCGGCATGGTCGGCTCCACGATGCGCTGCGTGTCGTAGACATTGCCGTCGTTGTGCAGCAGATTGAAATTGGACGGGAACGCGCCGACGCCGATCACCATGTCGCCGCCGTCGCGGACCTTCTCGGCCGGTTGCGGATTGACGTCCCACGCAACGCCCGAGTCGAAGTCGGCGGGCTCCGGGTCGGCGACGCAGCCGGCCAACGCCCCGGCCGCCACCACCACGACTGCCACCACCCGCAATGCTGCTCTCACCAGCCCCCCTCAGGTACGCGCCGCCGCCGGATCTACCCTACCTCGGGTCTGCTGCCCCGCGCGCGATTGTGCCGGTTGCGGCCATTCTGCTACAAAAGGCGCGATGAACGTGCGCGGAAGCCGCACAGTCGGGTTGGGGAATCGGGAGCATCAAATGCAGTCACAATGCAAGAGGCGCTGGGTGGGGACAGTGGCGGCAGCGGCGGCCGTCCTGGCGATCACAAGCTGGTCAGCGCCTGGCCAAGCCGGCGCCGCGCGGCCGTGCACACCGTCTCCCGCCGGGCTGATCTTCGGCTGCGGCGGCCCGGTCGTCGCCCCCGGCGATCCGGTCATCGCCGACGGCGCCTGCTCGGTCGGGCTCACCGGCCACATCGGCGCGGCCGAGTACGCCGTCACCGCGGGCCACTGTTTCCACGCGGGCGCGCAGGTCAAAGACGCCACCGGAAAGCCCATCGGCTGGTACGAATTCGGCAGGCCCGATCTCGGGCACACGGACCAGTTCGGCTTCGCACTGATCCACCTCTACGACAACGTCTTCACCTCGGCGGGCACGCCCACCTATCACCTTGCCGCGATCGACACGAAACCCACTGTCGGACAGCAGATCTGCAAGGAAGGCCGCACAACCCGCAAGACGTGCGGCCACATCACCGAGGTCAGCGCCGAGCACATCTTCGCCGACAGCCTCTTCGACAACCCCGGCGACACCGGCGGGGTCGTCTACCGCGCAGCCGCCGCCGGCCAAGTCTGGCTGGGC
>JABFVX010000001.1 GCA_013362555.1 Mycobacteriaceae bacterium | reverse complement strand
AACGCGCGAAACGGGTGTGGAGTTCAGTGCTCCGTGGGTGGTCCGGGGATGGGGCCGCGGGCGGCTTCGTAGGCCGCGCCGACGCGGTAGAGGCGGTCGTCGGCGAAAGCGGGGGCCATGATCTGCAAGCCGACCGGGAGTCCGTCGTCGGCCGACAGGGCCGACGGGACCGAAATCGCGCAGTACCCGGCCAGACTCGTGGGCAAGGTGCACAAGTCGGCGAGGTACATCGCAAGCGGGTCGTCCACCTTCTCGCCGATCTTCCACGCCGTGAACGGGCTCGTCGGCGACACCAGCACGTCGACCTGCTCGTAGGCCTTGTCGAAGTCCCTGGCGATGAGCGTGCGCACCTTGAGCGCCTGCCCGTAGTACGCGTCGTAGTACCCGGCGGACAACGCGTAGGTGCCGATCATGATGCGGCGCTTCACTTCCGGGCCGAAGCCTGCGGCGCGCGTCTGCGCCATCACTTGCTCGGCGCTGCGGCTGCCGTCGTCGCCGACCCGCAGGCCGTAGCGCATCGCGTCGAACCGGGCCAGGTTCGACGACGCCTCGCTGGGCGCCACCAAGTAGTAGACCGCCAGTGCGTGCTCGAAGTTCGGGCACGACACCTCGACCACTTCAGCACCCAGCTTCGTGAGCATCTCCACCGCCGTGTCGAACGACCCGATGACGCCGGATTGGTAGCTGTCGGAGTGCAATTCGCGCACGAGGCCGACCTTCACGCCGGTGAGGTCGCCCGCCGCGCCCGCGCGCGCCGCGGCGACGACGTCGGGGACCGGGCGCTCGGCGGAGGTGGAGTCGCGCGGGTCGTGACCGGCGATCACCTCGTGCAGCATGGCGGTGTCCAGCACCGTGCGCCCGCACGGGCCGCCTTGGTCCAGCGACGAAGCGAAAGCCACCAGGCCGTAGCGCGAAACGGTGCCGTAGGTGGGCTTGGCGCCGACCGTGCCGGTCACCGCGGCGGGCTGGCGGATCGAGCCGCCGGTGTCGGTGCCGATCGCCAACGCCGCCTGGCGCGAGGCCAGCGCCGCCGCCGAGCCGCCGCCGGAACCGCCGGGGATTCGGGTGGCATCCCACGGATTGCGCGTGGGGCCGTAAGCGGAGTTTTCGGTGGACGAGCCCATCGCGAACTCGTCCATGTTCGTCTTGCCCAGAATCGGGATGCCTGCGGCGCGCAGCCGGGTGGTGAGCGTGGCGTCGTACGGCGGCACCCAGCCCTCGAGTATCTTCGAACCGCAGGTGGTCGGCATGCCTGTGGTCGTGAACACGTCTTTGAGCGCCAGCGGCACACCCGCCAGCGGCGAGGCGGGAGCCTGGCCGGCCGCGATGCCGTCGTCCACCGCGCGCGCCGCCGCCAGCGCCGCGTCGGCCGCCACGTGCAGGAAGGCGTGGATCTCGCCGTCGACCGCGGCGATCCGGTCCAGGTGCGCCTGGGTGACCTCGACCGAAGACACCTCGCGAGCCGCGATCTTGGCCGCGAGCTCGGCGGCGTCCAACGCGGTCAGCGCAGAGGAACTGTCGCTGCTCATTCGCCCTCTCCCAGGATCTGCGGAACCATGAATCGCTGATCTTCGACGGCGGGCGCACCGGACAGCGCCTCGCCCGGCGACAGACACGCCGCAGGGATGTCGGGACGGGTGACATTGGTCACCGGGTTCGGGCTCGCGGTGGGCGGCACGTCGTCGGTCGCAACGTCAGCGATCGCCTGGACATGGCCGAGAATCGAATCCAGCTGGCCGGCGAACTGATCGAGTTCGGCGTCGGTCAAGGCGAGCCGGGACAGCCGGGCGAGGTGCGCCACCTCGTCCCGCGATATCGCAGCCACTACGCGTGGTCCTTCCCTAGGTGATGCAGCGGACGGCCAAGCTTACCCAGGCAGCGCAGCGCAGCGGCCGCGCGGTGTTCTCTCAGTGAGCGTTTGAGAACGTCCGGAACGACCCACGGAGTGCGGTGGGCGCCCCTCACGGGTCGCTGTGGCTGGGTTGCAACCCTCCAGAATGACCCATGACGTGCATCTAGCGCACGTCGTGGGTCATTCTGGAGGGGTTTGCAACGCAGCCACCCGAGTTCTCAAACACGCTCTCATACCCCGGGAGCACAACACGTTGCCCCCTCCAGAACGACCCATGAGCTGCGCTCAACGCACTCGACGGGTCATTCTGGAGGTACAGCTCCCCGCTTATAGCGGCCGCGGAGCGAAGCGACAATTGGACACAGATAGCATTACGTGCCGCGCTTCGGGTCGATTCGGGCCGTTGCGGGTGCAAGGATTGCCGGCGAGAGGACGGCCGCGGCTCTTCGGAGCGGGCCAAGCAGCGCAGTGTTGCTCGTTAAAGAAGGGACGCACGTGTCATTTTTGCTTCGCGTGCAACTACCCGATAGGCCTGGGAGCCTCGGAACGCTGGCTCTCGCACTGGGTTCGATCGGCGCGGACATCCTGTCGCTGGAGGTGATGGAGCGAGGTCCCGGATATGCCGTGGACGACTTGGTGGTCGAGATGCCGCCGGGCGCACTGCCCGACACGCTGCTGACCGCCGCGGAGAACCTGGACGGCGTGCGCGTCGACTCGATCCGCCCCTACACCGGGATCCTCGACACGCACCGGGAACTCGAGCTGATCGACCACGTCGCCACCGCCCGTGACGACCGCCTGCAGGTGCTTGCCGACGCGGTGCCGCGGATTCTGCGAGTGGGCTGGTGCACCGTGCTCGACACCGGCGTGCAAGGCGTCTACCGCGTCGTCGGCAGCCCGAGCGCACCGGAAACCCAGGCGCTCGACATCCCGTGGATGCCGCTCGACAAACCGAAGGTCCTCGAGGAGGAAGCCGACTGGGTTCCGCCCATCTGGAAAGACATGGACACCAAGCTCGCCGCGGCCCCGCTCGGCGGCACCGGCAAGGTCCTGCTCCTCGGCCGGCCGGGCGGCCCCAGCTTCCGCCCCTCGGAGGTCGCCCGCGCCGGCTACCTCGCAGGCATCGTCTCCACCGTCCTAGGCTGACCCCCCCACTCGCACCACGCCTTTCACCACCTTCCAGAATGACCCGTGACGTGCGCTGAGCGCAGGTCACGGGTCATTCTGGAAGGCTCTGTGCGCGAGCCGAAGCCGGGAGCCAAATGCCCGAATCGTCGGCGGCAGAGGGTAATTTGCTGGTACGGCGAGTCGGCACTGGAATCCCTGGCCCACGGCCGCGAAGGAGGCGTTGATGACAACCGCCGAACGCATCGAAGCACGCGGTGAAGCGCGGGGTGAAGCGCGAGGTTTAGCCACGGCGCTGCTTCAGGTGCTGACATTCAAGTTCGGCCGACCACCGGCATGGGTGGCGAACCAGGTCCGTTTGGCTCCCGCGGCACAAGTGGTCGAATGGACCACGCTGGCACTGTCGAGCGCGACTCTCGAGGATGTTTTCACCGAGCCCGTTGTCGAAGGCTCCGCCAGTGGCTAATTGCTAGCGTACTGGTAGGTACCTAGCCGGAGCTGGAAAAACCTTCTCGGCGACGTACTATGGGTTCGCTATGGCGACGGCCGGGACAGCGCGAGATCGCATTGCGTCGGTACATGCCGAGGCGCCGCTGGTGCTCGACACCGCGCCGCCGCGGTCGCTGTCGTTTGCCGACCAGGCGGCGTTCTGGGCAAATCTGGGCGTGAGCGTCATGGGGTTCAGCGGCGCGGCTGCTGTCCTCTCCCCTGCCGGGCGGCAGCTGCCGCTGCCGGGCGCGGTGTTGGCGTTGGTGATCGGCACCGCAGCGGGAACGGCGATGGTGGCGGCGGCGGGGGCCGTCGGCGCCGTCACCGGCGCGCCCGCGATGGCGGTGTTGCGCGGGCTGTTCGGGACCCGACTGTCGTACGTGCCGACGCTCGCCAACATCGTGCAGTGCGTGGGCTGGGGCGTCTACGAGCTCACGGTCATCGCGCTGGGCGTGAAGGCGTTGAGCCACAACCGCATTCCGCACGCGGCTGTCATCGTGGCCGCGGGCGTGCTGTCCACCGTGATGGCGGTCTGGCCGCTGCGGGTGCTGCAGGTGCTGCGCCGGTACGTGACTGTCGTGGTCGGCGCGGCGATGCTGTATTTCACCTGGCACCTGCTGCGCCATCCCCTGCCGCCGCAGCCGGACGCATCCTGGAGCGGGTTCTTCCCCGCCGTCGACACGGCGCTGGCCTCCGCGGTCTCGTTCGTTCCGCTCGCCGCCGACTACACCCGCCACGCCCGGTCGGTGCGCGCCGCGAGCGGGGCCGCGCTGCTGGGCTACTCAGCGGCGCAGGTCTGGTGCTACGCGCTGGGCATGGTGGCGCTGCTGCACGCGAGCGGCGATCCGGACCGGATCTTCGACACCCTGCTCGGGGTGGCCGCGGGATGGGCCTTCTTCGCGGTGCTGGTGGTGCGCGAGGCCGACCAGTCCTTCGCCAACGTGTACTCCACCGCCATGTCGATCCAGAACATGCTGCCGCGGGCGGATCGGCGGGTATTGGCCGTGGGCGTCGGAGCGGTGGTGACGGCGGCGGCGATGCGGGTGCGCGACTTCAGCGGATTCGCCGACTTTCTCACTCTGATCGGCTCGGTCTTCGTGCCGCTGTGCGCGGTGCTGGTGGTGGACTTCTTCGCCGGACGCGGCCGACGCGGATGGGATCTGTCGCAGCGGGCGCGGGCCCGGCCGGTGATGCTGCTGCCGTGGCTGTTCGGGTTCGTGGTGTACCAGCTGTTCAATCCCGGATCGGTGGCGTGGTGGGCCGGGTTCTGGACCCGAGTGCAGAACGCGGCGGGCGTGCACCCCGGCATGTGGTCGTCGGCATCGCTGTTCTCCTTCTTGGCCGCTGCCGCCGCGACGTGGCTGGTGCGGGCGGGCGCCGAGCGGGCGCCGTCGTGACCGGGGCGGCGCACGAGCTGGTCTTCGGCATGGGTCCGGACCCGGCCGTCGCACCCGACTGGCCGCCGCTGTCGCGCGCCGAACTCGACCCGGTCCTGCGGGAAGTCGGCCTCGGCGGCGCCGCGGACCTGGAGTGGCGCAGCCCCCGCCCGCTGTCGGCCGCCTGCCGGGTGCGCACCGCCGACGGCCGTGTGGTGGTGGTCAAACGGCTGCCCAAAGCCCTGCGCACCCCCGAGGCGCTCGGCGAGGAACACGCTTTCGCCGATCACCTGCGCGCCAACGGTATTCCGGTGCCCGTCACGTTCGGCGCCCGCCACGGCGATGCGGCCGTTCGCGGCCGGGACTTCAGCTACGAGGTGCAGTCCGTCGGCGTCGGAGACGACCGATACGGCGGCGACTTCTCCTGGACGCCTTACCTTTCGGTCGACCACGCCCGCGCGGCCGGTCGCATGTTGGCCCGGCTGCACGTGGCCGCGCACCGGTTCGACGCCCCGCCCCGCCCGGCCCGGCCGCTGCTGTCGCGCCTGCATACGTTCGGTCCCGGTGATCCGATCTCGAAGGTAGCGGACCTGATTCGGCAGCGGCCCGCCGTGGCGACGTTCCTGGCGGCGCGCGACTGGCGCACGGACATCGCCCGGGTGCACCTGCCGCACCACCGCAGGCTGGCCCCGCTGCTGGACGATCTGGAACCACTCTGGACCCACAATGACTGGCACGGCACCAATCTGCTGTGGCGCGGCGACGGTCCGTCGAGTCGGGTGACGGCGGTCATCGACTTCGGTCTCAGCGACCGCACCACCGCGGTGTTCGACCTGGCCACCGCCATCGAGCGCAGCGCCGTGGACTGGCTCGCGATCCGGGGCGGCGGCGCGGCGAACGTGCGCTTCGACCAGATCCGGGCCCTGCTGTCCGGCTACGGCGAGGTCCGAAAGCTCACCGCCGCGGAACGCCGCGCCCTGCCCCTGCTGTTCCCGCTGGTGCATGCCGACTACGAGCTGTCCGAGATCGACTACTTCCTGTCCGTCGTTCCCGGCGGCAACCCGGAAAACGCCGAAATCGCCTACCGGGACTACTTTCTCGGCCACACTGCCTGGATCGACACCCCCGCGGGGCACTCCCTCCGCAACGCCCTGGCCTGACGGCGTCCCTTCATTCACGTCGTGGGAACGAAGGAGGCCTCAGACCATGTCCGAGAACGTGGGTGGCTGGGTTGCGAACCTCCAGGATGACCCGTGACGTGCGCTGGACGCACCTCACGGGTCATCCTGGAGGTTCACTCAGAAGGTCAGGCCTTCGGCGTCCGGGCCTTCGGCGAGGAGGCGGCGGAAGCCGTCCTCGTCGAGGACGGGGACGCCGAGCTGTTCGGCCTTGTCGGCTTTGCTGCCCGGGGCATCGCCGACCACGACGAAGGCGGTCTTCTTAGAGACCGCGGATGCCGCCTTGCCGCCTCGAACGAGGATGGCCTCCTTGGCCTCGTCCCGGCTGAAGCTGTGCAGGGAGCCGGTGACCACGATGGACATCCCGTCCAAGTTCCGCTCGATGGATTCGTCGCGCTCGTCTTCCATGCGAACCCCGGAGGCGCGCCACTTGGCCACGATGTCGCGGTGCCAGTCGACGTCGAACCACTCGCGCAGCGATTCGGCGATGGTCGGGCCGACTCCGTCCACCCCGGCGAGCTCCTCCTGCGCGGCCGACTCGATCGCCTCCAGGCTGCCGAAGTGCCCGGCCAGCGCCCGCGCCGCCGTCGGCCCGACGTGCCGGATCGACAGCGCCACCAGCACGCTGTGCAGCGGCCGGTCCTTGGCGGCGGCCAGATTGACCAGCAGCGCCTGGCCGTTGGCTGACAACGTGCCCGCCTTCGTCGCGAACAGGCTGGTCCGCAACAGCTGATCCGCGTCCACGTCGAACAGGTCGCCCTCGTCGGCGATGACTCCGGACGTGAACAGCGCCGTCGCCGCCTGGTACCCGAGCCCCTCGATGTCGAGGGCGTTGCGGCCGGCCAGGTGGAACACCCGCTCCCGCAGCTGCGCGGGACAGCGGCGCGAGTTCGGGCAGCGGAGGTCCGCGTCGCCCTCCGTCACCGGCGCCAGCGTCGAGCCGCACTCGGGGCACTCCGTCGGCATGACGAACTCGCGCTCCTGGCCCGTCCGCAGGTCGACCACCGGACCGAGGACCTCGGGAATCACCTCCCCCGCCTTGCGGATGGTGATCGTGTCGCCGATCAGGACGCCTTTGCGTTTGACCTCGGAAGCGTTGTGCAGCGTCGCCTGGGCGACCGTCGACCCAGCCACCGGCACCGGCCGCATGACCGCGAAAGGCGTCACCCGACCGGTGCGGCCGACCTGCACCTGGATGTCGAGCAGCGTGGTGATGGCCTCCTCCGGCGGGTACTTGTACGCGATCGCCCACCGCGGCGCCCGCGAGGTCGCGCCGAGCCTGCGGTGCAGGGCCATGTCGTCGACTTTGACCACCAGACCGTCGATTTCGTGCTCCACCTCGTGGCGGTGCTCGTCCCAGTAGGCGACCCGCTCGACCACGGCGTCGGCGCCGTGCACCAGCCGGGTGTGCGGCGAGACCGGCAGGCCCCAGGCGGCGAGCGCCTCGTAAGCGTGGAACTGTGAATCGGGCGCGAATCCGGTCATCACGCCGAAGCCGTGGCAGTACATCCGCAGCGTGCGTTTGGCGGTCACGGCTGGATTCTTCTGGCGCAGCGAACCCGCCGCGCAGTTGCGCGGGTTGGCGAACGGCGGCCGGCCCTCGGCAACCAGCGACGCGTTGAGCTCCTCGAAATCAGCCACCCGGAAGAACACCTCGCCGCGCACTTCGAGCACCTCCGGGACCGGATAGTCCGCCGCGGCGGCGAGCCGATGCGGGATGTCCCCGATGGTGCGGGCGTTGAGCGTGACGTCCTCGCCCGTGCGCCCGTCTCCCCGGGTGGCCGCGCGCACCAGCACGCCCTTCTCGTACACGAGATTCAGGGCCAGCCCGTCGATCTTTACCTCGCAGAGGTACGAAATGCCCTGGTCCTGCGCCGTTGAGCCGGCGGAAGCCCGCGGCGGCGCCTCGGCTTCCACGCGGCCGACCCAGGCCCGCAGCGACTCCTCGTCGAAGACGTTGTCCAGGCTCAGCATCCGGGCCAAGTGGTCCACCGCGGTGAACTCGGTGGCGAAGCCGCCGCCGACCAGCTGAGTGGGCGAGTCCGGCGTGCGCAGGTCCGGGTATTGCTCTTCCAGGCCCTGCAGCTCCCGCAGCAGCGCGTCGAACTCCCCGTCGCTGATGATCGGCGCATCGCGCACGTAGTACCGGAACTGGTGCTCGCGCACCTGCTCTGCGAGCTCCTGCCACCGCGCGCGCTCCCGCGCCGGGGCGGCATCGGGAACCTGGTCGCTTGCGTCACTCTCGGTCACAATCAGCAGCGTAACCCAGCTCTCCGACACCCCTGACCAGCCCGAACCCGCCGTGTCGCCCACCGTCCAGTTTGGCGATCCTCCAGAACGACCCGTGATGTGCGCCAGGCGCAACTCATGGGTCATTCTGGAGGTTCGAGTCACAAAGATTCGGGGTCTTCGGCGAAGGCTCGGGCGACCTCGCCGGCCAGCCGCAGGCACGTGCGGGCCCAAGCAGGCGCGGCCCGGCCGAGGCCGCACGCCGGGGAGACGCCGACGCGTTCGCGCAGGACAGTGCGCGGGAAGCCGACGCGGTCGAGCAACGTCAGGGCGGGGGCCGCGGCGTCGCGCCACGTCGGCGCGGGGGTTGGAGCCTTGGTCGGTATCAGGCCGAGTACCAGGTCGGCGCCGCTGTCCAAGAACTCGCCGATTCCGTCCAGAGCCGCGGCGTCCACGTGGGCCAGGTCAACGAGAACGGCGTCGGCATGGCTGCGGCGCAACAGATCCCACGGCACGCCTGCGGCGCAGCAGTGCACCCCGACGGGGCCGCCCACGCCGGCGATCACCGCGTCCAGGACGGCGAGCGCCTCCGGCTCCGGCACTGCGGGCACCGTGTCGAGCCTGCTCACTCCGGACAAGCCGCCGGCCAGGACCGCAGGCAGCGACGGTTCGTCCAGCTGCACCACCACCTCCGCGCCGAGCCTGCGGGCCACTTCGTCCCGGTGCCGCCCAAGGCCTTCGGCCAGCGACTCGGCGAAGTCCCGCACGGCGCCGCGGTCGGTGAGCGCCCGGTGCCCGCCCGCCAGCTCGACCTGGGCGGCCAGCGTCAGCGGCCCCGCCGCTTGGACCTTGACCACGCCGCCGCGCAGACCTGCTGTCTCCCAAGCCTCTTCGAGCGCGTCGAGATCCTCCCGCAGCAGGCTGTGCGCCCGCCTTGCAGCCGCGCCGGGCCGGGCGGCGAGGCGGTATCCCCGGGTAGTCGTGTCGAAATAGAGGTCGACCAGCAGAGCCCCGGTGCGCCCGAGCAGATCCGCGCCGACCCCGCGATCAGGCAGTTCGACCAAGTGCGGCAGTGCAGGCAGTTCGCCGACCACGGTGGCGGCCGCCTCCCGCGGGTCGGATCCGGGCCAGGACCCGATGCCTGTGGCCGCGCCCGCGAACGGACGCGGCGGCGCGACCGCCGTCACTGCGCGGTGGCGGCGATGGTGCCGCTGCCGACGACCTCGTCGCCCAGCACCGGATCCGGCCGGTACAGCACCGCCGCCTGCCCGCGCGCCACGCCCGTCAACGGCTCTCGAAGCCGAATCGAAATACCTTCTCCCGCAGTGGACTCCGCCACCGCCGGAGCGGTGGAGCCGTGCGCCCGCACCTGCACGACGCACTCCACCGGCCCCGAAGGCGCACGCCCGGACGTCCAAATCGCCCGTTCCGCGGTGATCGCGCCGACCTGGAGCCGCTCCGCCGAACCGACCTGCACGACACCGGATTCGGCGTCGATGTCGGTGACATAGCGGGGCTTGCCGTCCGGCCCCGGCCCGGCGATCCCGAGGCCCTTGCGCTGCCCGATCGTGAACCCGTGCACGCCGTCGTGCCGAGCGAGCACCGCACCCGACTCGGCGTCCACGACCGCGCCGGGCCGGACGCCGATCTTCGCCCCGAGGAACGCCCTGGTGTCGCCGGACGGGATGAAGCAGATGTCATGACTGTCCGGCTTGTTCGCCACCGCCAGCCCGCGCTCGGCGGCTTCGGCCCGGATCTGCGCCTTCGGGGTGTCGCCGACCGGGAACATGGCCCGCGCGAGCTGCTCGGCGGTGAGCACGCCGAGAACGTAGGACTGGTCCTTGTCGGCGTCCACCGCGCGGCGCAGCACGCCTCCGGCCAACCGGGCGTAGTGCCCTGTGGCGACGGCGTCGAAGCCGAGCGCCACCGCCCGCTGCGCCAGCGCGGAGAACTTGATCTTCTCGTTGCAGCGCAGACACGGGTTCGGCGTCTCGCCCGCGGCGTAGGACTCGATGAAGTCGTCGATCACGTCTTCCTGGAATCGCTGTGCGAAATCCCATACGTAGAACGGGATTCCAAGTACGTCGGCGGCCCGCCGGGCATCGCCTGCGTCTTCCTTGGAGCAGCAGCCCCGCGAGCCGGTGCGCAGCGTGCCCGGCGCGGTGGACAGCGCCAGGTGCACGCCGACCACGTCGTGCCCGGCCTCGACCGCCCGGGCGGCGGCGACCGCGGAGTCCACTCCCCCGCTCATCGCGGCGAGTACTCGCATCAGCTTGCCCTTCCTGTTCCCCGTGCCATTCCCGCCAATCCCGCCGCCTTCGCCCGCCCGACCACTCCGGGCAATGTTTCGACCAACGCGTCCACATCGTCGCGACTGGAGTCGCGACCGAGCGAAAACCGCAGCGAGCCACGGGCGTCGGCCGGATCGGCCCCCAGCGCCAGCAGGACGTGACTCGGCGCGGCGACCCCCGCGGTGCACGCCGAGCCGGTGGAACACTCGATGCCTGCGGCATCCAGCAGCATCAGCAGCGAATCGCCCTCGCAGCCGGGAAACGTGAAGTGCGCGTTGCCCGCAAGCCGCGGCGCGCCTCCGCCCGCGGCGGAGGGCTCGGGCCCGTTCAACACCGCGTCCGGCACCGCCGCTCTAACCCGGCGGATCAAGTCGTCGCGCAGGTCGGTCAGCCGGGCGGTCACCGCAGGCATCTCCTCGACGGACTGGCGCAGCGCGGCCGCGAATCCGGCCGCCGCGGCCGTGTCCGGAGTGCCCGAACGTACGTCCCGCTCGTGACCGCCGCCGTGCAGCAGCGGCACGCAGGACACCTCCCGGCCCAGCAGCAGCGCCCCGATGCCGTGCGGGCCGCCCAGCTTGTGCGCGGCCACGCTGGCCGCGGACAGGCCGCTGGCGGCGAAGTCGAGCCGCAACTGGGCAGCGGCCTGAACCGCGTCGCTGTGCATGGGCACGCCGAACTCCGCGGCCACCGCGGCCAGCTCGGCGACCGGCTGCACGGTGCCGATCTCGTTGTTCGCCCACATCACCGTGACCAGCGCGGTCTGTGCGGCGTGGTCGGCCAGCGCGGTGCGCAGCACGTCCGGCGTCACGACTCCTTCGGCGTTCACCGGCAGCCAGGTGACCTGCGCGCCTTCGTGCGCGACCAGCCACTGCACCGCGTCCATCACGGCGTGGTGCTCCACGGCGCCCGCGATGACGCGCACCCGCCGCGGGTCCGCGTCCCGGCGCGCCCAGAAGATCCCCTTGACGGCCAGATTGTCGCTTTCGGTGCCGCCGGACGTGAAAATCACCTCCGACGGCCGCGCGCCCACGTCGGCGGCGATCGACTCCCGGGCCTCCTCGACCCGGCGGCGCGCGGCCCGGCCGGATCCGTGCAGGGACGCGGCATTGCCGACGGCGCCGAAGGCAGCCGTCATCGCCTCGATCGCGGCGGCCGACATCGGGGTGGCCGCCGCGTGGTCGAGGTAGACGGTCCGGTTGCCGTCCGGACCGCGCGCAGCGTCGCGCACTGCGGCACGGTGGTTAGGCGACGTCATAACCGACCCAGAATACGGTGTTGCGTCGCTCACAGTGGAGCCGGTTAGTTAGCACATCCGTTCGGCGCCGGGTACCCTTGCAGCCGATCGGCCAGCCAGGAGACCGCACCTGGGAATCCGGTGACCGCACCGACGACGTGCTCGCCGAAAACCCCGAGGTAGGCCGAGGTGGCGCCCAGCGCGCATTGCTGCCTATGCAGAGCGCGGGCGCCTTCCGGAGGTATCCACGGGTCCAAATCACCGTTGTAGATCAACATGGGCGTGACCGACTTCATTCCGGCCAGGTCCGTCTCGCGCAGCACGTGCTGGGCCACGACGCCCTGCAACGCCGAGGTGGAGTTGGCGGCGACAGCCACGGGCAGCATCAGTATCCCGGGCAGGGCAAAGGTGTTGATGCAGGTGTCTTTCAGCGGGGATGCCGCGACCCACTGCGCCAGGTGATTCATCTCGCCGAGGATCTCCGGTCGTTCCCTGCCGATGCCGAGCACCGCGGCCAAAAACACCGCTGACGCAATCGAACCGGGCATGCTGCGGCTGAGCAGCTGATAGTCGGCAGGCACGCCGCCCAGTGCCGCCCCGGCCAGCACCGGCGCCAGCTCCGGCGCGTACCGGCCCGCCAACCGCGCCGCGGCCGCCGTGGCGATCGCCCCGCCGGAGTATCCGATCATCCCGAACCGGCTCTCGCCCAGTTCATTCGGGAAGGAATGGCGCGCCGCGCGAATGGCGTCGAGGACGGCGTGCGCCTCGACATACGGTTCCGCGTACGCCATCCAGGGACCCTGATAGTCCGGGATCAGCACGGCGTAACCCTGGTGGACCGCCAATTGTGTTATCGGCGGCAGGAAGTCGGTCGGCTCGATCGGACTGTTCAACGGCCCCCGGGCAAGCCGGTAGCCGGGATTGCATGTGCGGCCGAGACCGTCGATCGGCAAGTTGTTGACCACCACCGGCCTGCGCCCCGGCACCGGGCTCGGCGCGGCGGGCACGACCAGGGTGGCGGTCGCGAACGACGGCCTGCCGGCGGAATCCGCGGTGCGGTACTTGACCTGGGTGGCCTGTCGCACCCCCGTCAGCACCGTCTGGCCCGCGGCGCCCGTCACGTCGCGGGCGGCGATCACCTCGCCCGGGCGCCGCGCGTCCAGGTCGGCGGGCCACTCGTCGAAGAACGGGTCGCCGATGGGCGTCGGCAGCACCGCAGCCCGCAACGCAGCGAGGTCCGGCACTCCGGACACCGCCGGTATCGCAGCCGGGATCACCGCGTTGAGCAGGCCGGGCAGATCACCCATCACGGGCGAATTAGGCCCGACGCCAGCAGTTTCCGGCGGTTCCGCGGCAGCGGTTCCCCCGCAGAGCGCAGCGGCGGCAACAATCGCGACAGTGCAGGCGGCCAGCCTTCCGGCCGTGCGCTGTCCCAGTGACCTCATCGTCATGGCGACCCCCGAATTGTGAGCTGCCACAACTGTAATTGTCACTGTGCTAGTTCGAGACCAGTTTTCGGGACGTGATCCAACCGCAGCACGATCGC
>JABFVX010000413.1 GCA_013362555.1 Mycobacteriaceae bacterium | reverse complement strand
GGCGAGCCGCCGCAAGTTCCTCGACGACACCGGGAAAGTGCTGTCCGGCAATGGAAAGTAGGCTTCCGTCGCGCAGTTCGTTCTCGATCAGGAACCGCGGCAGGTGGCCCCAGGCCATTCCGTGCATGATCAGTTCCTTCTTCATGAGGTGATCCGGAACGGAGCACCGGGGCGCGCCTTCGACCAGGAAATGGCCTTGCTCGGACGGGCGCCGCGCCGAGTCCCGGATCACGCACTGAGTGAAGGTCTGCAATCGCTGCGGCGTGATGTCGGTGGACGGGGAGAAGGGCAGGAAACCGGGCGCCGCAACGGGCACCAGCGCGACGCGGCCCAGATCGATCCACTCCATCCGCACATCGCTTTTCGGGATTCGGTGCACGATGAGGTCGGCCTCGTCTTCCAGGAGACGCTCCCATGGTCCGGTCACTGTCTCGAACTGCAAGTGCAGTCTGGTCTGCGGGCATTGCGTGAAGAAGCCGCTGAGCATCCCCAGCACCGGCGGCAGCGGGCACAGGTCCCCGAGCGCCACGCGAAGCTCGGCCTCCTGGCCCATTGTCAGCTGCGCCGCGTATGTCTGCAGTTCTTCGGTCTCGTGCAGCAGGTAGCGCACTTTGCGATGGAAGGCGCGCCCCGCCTCGGTGAGCTGAACCCGATAGCCGGAGCGATCCAGCAGATCCAGTCCCAGTTGGCGCTCCAGTTTCGCTACCGCTGCGAAAACCGAAGGGTGCGAGCGGTGCAGCCGCTCGGCCGCCGCCTGGAAGCCGCCGTGGAGCACAACGGCGTCGAAGCACTGCAACTCGTGAAGCGTGAAGTTCGGCATTGTCTGGACAATCTACAGAGATCTTCAGATCTTTGTAATAGAAGTATGGGTGGGGCGTTCTTAGGCTGAGTACACAGCCACTCGATCTTCGGAGCAGATATGACTACTCTGACCCAGACCGCCATCACCACCGGGGATGGCGTCCGCATCGCCTACCGCTTCGACGGTGACGAGAACAAGCCGGTGCTGCTGCTCTCGAACTCGATCGGTACCGATCTTCACATGTGGGACGGCCAGATATCGGCTCTCACCGAGCACTTCCGGCTGCTGCGTTACGACGCACGCGGCCACGGCGCGTCCGGTGTTCCGAGCGGCCCGTATTCCCTGGACCGGTTGGGGCGCGACGTGGTGGAACTGCTGGATGCGCTGGACCTGCCGCGGGTGCACGTGCTGGGCTTGTCCCTGGGCGGAATCGTCGCGCAGTGGTTGGGGATCCACGTTCCGGAGCGCGTCGACCGCCTGGTGCTCTCCAACACCGCCGCACATCTCGGTCCGGCGAATCAGTGGGATCGACCGATCGCCGAACTGCTGGCGGCCCCCGATATGCGGGCCACCGCGGAGACGTTTCTGCACAACTGGTTTCCGCCCCGGATGTTGCAGGACGGCAACGAAGTCGTCGAGGGATTCCGCCGAACCCTGCTCGCCACGCAGCGCGAGGGCGTAGCGGGGAGCTGGGCTGCGGTGCGCGACGCCGACCTGCGCCGCACCGCCACGCTCATCCCCAACCCGACCTTGGTCATCGCCGGCGAGTACGACACCGTCACATCCGCCGACCACGGGAAGGAACTCGCCGCGCTCGTCCCCGGCGCCCGATTCGCCCTGCTGCCCACGGTCCACCTGGCGAACATCGAGGGGCAGACGGAGTTCCTGGACGCCGTGGTCGGCTTCCTCACCGAACGTCCTTGATGGCGCAAGCCATACCAGAACGACCCATGGGTTGCGTTGGGCGCAACTCATGGGTCGTTCTGGACTTCGCTATGACCGTCCGGATGGATGCCCGGGCCGGCCGTCGTAAGCGAGTGAGAAGCAAACCTTAAGCACCCGGCCGCATCGTTGACCTGTCACATCAGGCAGGCACCGTTGAAATCAACAATGCGGAAGCAGGAAATCATGAGAAAGCTCATCGAATCGACGTTCGTGACGCTGAACGGCGTCGTCGTCGACCCGCAGAACTGGAGCCCGCCCTACTGGGATGACGAGGACCACAACCGCTACTCGCACGACCTGATCTTCGCCGCCGACGCGCTGCTGCTCGGCCGTAGCACCTATGACGTGTTCGCCGAGGCTTGGCCCTCGCGGGCCGGAACGGACGATCCCTATGTCGACCGTATCAACGCCCTGCCGAAGTACGTCGCGTCGAGGACACTGACCGAGGCCGGCTGGAACGCCTCGGTGATCAAAGGCGATGTCGCCGAGGCAGTGGCGGAGCTGAAGCGGCAACCCGGTGAGAACATCTTGAAGTACGGCACAGGGGAACTGGACCTGACGTTGATCGAGCACAATCTGGTCGACGAGTTCCACTTCTGGATGTTTCCGGTTATCGCAGGCGGCGGCGGGCACATGCCGCTGGAGAGCCTCCATGTCTCTCATCTCGAGCTGCTCGATCAGAAGACGTTCAAAACCGGCATCGTCGTCCTCGTCTACGGGCCCAAGTAGTCCTGCTCGGACGACGCTGACGCAGCCACCGACCGGGCCGCCTCCATCGTGAGGTCGCCCCCCTCGGCGAACGCGGCGGCGAAATCGGTCTGGCCCAGGCCGGCCTGGGCCAGACCGGCGATCCGGTCGGTCTCGAGCCGCTCGGCCGGCGCAAACGGCAGCCGGGTGGCCCGCCGGGTCGCCGCTGCCGCCCCGAGCAACCTGGCAGCGTCGCTGTAACGGCCACCCGCGGCGAGCACGCCGGCGGCTCCTTCGAGTGCGAATACGCCATCCCGGGTTCCGCCCAGTTCATCCGCGAGGTCGAAGGCTCGGAGGTGGTTCGCCAAGGCCGTCGCCGGGTCGCCGCGCTGTCCGGCGAGCAGGCCGAGCTCGTTCAGGACCATCGGCAGATACAGCGGTCGACTCGATCGCGAAGAGTGCTGCCAGGCAGACTCCATCAGCTGGTTCAAGTGTTCCTCTGCTAGTTCCAGCGAGCCGTCTCTCCGAGCGGCGAAGGCCAGCCCGATTGTGGCGAACGCCTGCGCCGCTCGCATGCCGTGCCCGACAGCGAGCCGCACCGCCTGTTCGCCATGCTCCCTGGCCTGCTTGTTGTCGCCGAGTTGCACCGCGATCCAGGCGAGCCAGGACAACCTGTCCGCGACATCAGGCCACAAGCCAAGAGCCTCGGCCCGTCCCAGCCCGTCCCGGCTGAGTTCGACGGCCCGCTCGTAGTCGCCGGTCATCTCGGCGAGACCGATCAGCCACCGGGTCGCCTCCAGCACCCCCCAGCGATCCCCGAGCTCGCCGAACAGATCCGCGCTCCGCGACGCGTCCCGTTCGAGCGCACCGAGATCCCCGCGCGCATACGCCAATTTTGCTGTCGTGCACAGCACCGCTGCCTGACCCCATCGGTCCTGGGCCGCAACGCAGCTCTTCATCGCCCGGTCAAGCAGAGCCTCGGTCGCCGGCAGGTCACCGAGATCAGTCGACACGTACCCGAGGAACCACTCGGCCCTGGCCCGCCCGCCGATGGAACCTCCGTAGGAACGCAGCACCGCGTCGCAGCGGGCCACCCAGCCGTCGGAGTCGCCCCGCAGAATCGAGATGCCGGTCCGCCAGACCACGGCTCGGCCGCGGGCGGTGGGCAGGCCGCCGGCCAGCGCAAGTGCCCCGGCCAGCGCTCTGTCAGCCTCGCCCAGCCGTCCACGCAGAAACCGGTACCAGGTCAAGGCGTTGGCCAGCCGCAAGGCCAGATCAGCGTCCTCATGCCGGATCGCGGTCTCCAGCGCGACGCGCAGATTGACCGACTCGGCGTCCAGGTACGCCAGCCACCAGGTCTGTGCGCTGCCGTGCAGACCTGGCTCGGCCCGCTCGGCCAGGTCGAGGTAGTACTCGGCGTGCCGCTGCCGGATCCGGGCATGTTCACCGGCCTCGTAGAGCCGGTTGACGCAATAGGCGGCAACCGACTCCATCAGCCGATATCGCGGGCCGTCACCGGCCCGGTCATCCACCGCCACCAGCGAGCTGGCGATCAGTCGGCTCACCAGGTCGAGCACGTCGCTCGCCGGTAGGTCGTCACCGCCGCAGACCGCCTCGGCCGCTTCCAACGTGCACCCACCGGCATGCACGGATAGCCTGCGAAGGACCAGCTGCTCGGGCTTGCTGAGCAGCTGCCAGCTCCAGTCGATCGTCGCGGCGAGGGTGCGCTGGCGGGCCGGCAGATCACGACGCCCGGCGCCGAGCGCTCGGAACCTGTCGTCGAGCCGGGACACCAGCCCGTGCACCCCCAGTGTCCGGAAGCGGAAGGCGGCCAGCTCCAAGGCGAGCGGAATCCCGTCCAGCCGCCGGCACAGTTCGGCCACTGCCGGACCGGTCTCGGCATCGAGTGCGAATCCTCGTACCGCCGCCGTCGCCCGGGCCACGAATAGCTGCACCGCACTCGACCGAGCCAGCTGTGCCAGGTCTGAGCCGTCTCCGGCAGGGACGTCCAGCGGGGGCACTTCCCACACGATCTCGCCGCCGAGGCTGAGCGACTCCCGGCTGGTCGCCAGGATCCGCAGCCCGGGGGCCGCCTGCAGCAGTCTGTCAGCGAACTCGGCGGCGTGTTCGATCACGTGCTCACAGTTATCCAGCACCAGCAGGATGCGGCGTTCCTGCAGCACCTCGGCCAGCCGGTCGAGCGGGGCCGCCGCAGGCACGCCCGGCTCGGACGTCTCCCGGACGCCCAGCATCGACATTGCCAGCTCCGCAACCATATTGACGGGTCGGCCGACCTCGCCCGGCCGTACGGCGGGGCTGCCGGCCGGGTCACCGGCTCGCGGCCGGTCCAAGGCCGCCAGCTCGGCCAGCCAGGCGCCGTTCGGGAACCGGTTGGCCAGCCCAGCGGCGATCGCCACGGCCAGCCGGGTCTTGCCGACGCCGCCCGGCCCGGTCAATGTGACCAGACGCTCCGTATCGAGCAGCTCAGACACCTGGTTCAGGGCGTCGTCACGACCGATCAGCCCGGTGAGCGGTCGGGGCAGATTCGTCGCCGGAGAACTCGTCGCGGCGGTGCGGATGCTCGACCGGGCAGCCACCGTGACCAGGGATGGATCCTGGGTCAGGATCGCCTGCCGCAATGCCGTCAGCTCCGGGCTGGGATCCAGGCCGAGTTCCTCGGACAACTGCCGCCGGAGTTCGTCATAGCCGGCCAACGCTTCATTCTGGCGACCGGATCGGTAGAGCGCGCGCATCTGCGCGGCCCGGAGCCGCTCCCGGAATGGATACCGAGTCACCAGTTCGCCCAGTTCGCCGGCCAGCAAACTGTGCTCCCCCAGTTCCAGCCGGGTCTCGGCCTGCTGTTCGAGCACGACGAGGCGCTGCTCCTCCCACCGGGCGGCGGCGGCCTGGGCGAACGGCTCGTCGGCGAAGTCGGCCAGTGCCGGCCCGCGCCACAAGGCCAGCGCATCGGACAGCACCGACGCCCGGAGCTGCGGATCAGCGATCGTGCCTGCCCGCTCGGCCATGGCATTGAAGCGCCTCGCGTCCACCCCGTCCGTCCCTATCCATAGGAGGTACCCGGGCGCACGAGAGACGATCACGTCACGAGCACCGGGCTCGGCCTCGCTCAGCGCCCGCCTCAACTGTGACACTCGGACGTGAAGGGCGCCGGTCGAGTTCACCGGTGCCGTGTCGCCCCACACGTCGCCGACCAGGCGATCGGCCGATACCGGTTCCCCGTCGTGGATGAGCAGGTCGGCCAGCAGCGCGCGCACCTTCAACCCGGGAACCCGCACCGGCTCGCCGCCGTCGGTCCAGACGGCCAGCGGGCCCAGTACCCCGAATCGCATTGCTTCAATTTAGTCGCGCTCGGCCAGTACAGCCTGGTTGTCCGAACCCTGGATCAGGCGCCTTCTGCAGCGCGACTGCCATAGGTCGGGCGGCGCGACCGGTCTCGAGCAAGGCCGCGGCCTCGACGGCGCGGCGGGCTTGTGACGATGGCGGACATACCAGAACGACCCATGAGTTGCGCTGGGCGCAACTCATGGGTCGTTCTGGACTTTGGGGTTTCCTCGGTTGTCTGGTCGGGGCGTTCGAGCTTGCTGTTGTCGAAGCTGTGTGCGCGGCACCGCCGCGCACGTTTCGACGACGAATGTCGAAGACCGTCCGCCGGCTCCGTGGTACCGGCGAAGGGACCATCAACCGAAAGGAACTCTCGTCATGAGTACCTCGATCTCCGACCTCGACCGTCTCGTCGGCACCTGGCAGGTGTCCGGCGGCGCCAACGGCACCACGACCTACGCGTGGCTCGACGGCCGCGCCTTCTTGTCCCAGCGCGTGGACATGGACCACGATGGGCACCACGTCTGCGGACTCGAAGTCATCGGCCACGAACGGCCGTTCGGCGGTGAGGCGAGTGAGGCGGTCACGTCACGCTTCTACTCGAGCGACGGTGAAACGCTCGACTACGAGTATGAACTCGACGGCGACGTGCTGACGATCTGGGGTGGCCGCAAGGGCTCGCCGGCGTACTGCCGGACCACGTTCAGCGCCGACGGCAACACGCTGTCCGGCGCGTGGGTGTGGCCCGGTGGCGGCTACGAGGCGACGATGACACGCGTCGGGGGATAGCGGGAGGATGGAGCCGTGAAGTACATCCTGCTGGCCTACACCAACACGGCGGACTGGGCGTCGGTCGACTACTCGAGTCCCGAGTTCGCCGCGATGTGCAAGTTCTACGAGGAGCTCGGCGCCGAGCTGACCGAGTCCGGCGAGCTGGTCACGACGATGGGGCTCGCCGATCCGTCGTTGACCTGGACCGTGCGGAAGTCGGCTTCGGGTCCGGTCGCCAGCGACGGGCCGTACGCCGAGGTGAAGGAGGTCCTTGCGAGCTTCTCGGTCGTCGACGTCGACTCCCACGACCGCGCGATGGCAATCGCCGCACGTGTCGCCGACAACATCGGCGACACGATCGAGGTCCGGCCGCTACCCGACGGACCGCAGGCCGATCTGTGATCGCTCGCGAGATCGAGGACCTGCTGCGCGACCTGGCGCCGCAGGTCCTCGGTGCGCTCGTCCGGCGGTACGGGCACTTCGACCTTGCCGAGGACGCGGTACAGGAGGCATTGCTTGCGGCGACGACACACTGGCCCCCGTTGCCGGACGAACCACGCACCTGGCTGATCCGGGTGGCCTCGCGGAAATTGATCGACCTGCTGCGCAGCGAGCAGGCCCGCCGCGAGCGGGAGGAAGTGCCGGTTGCACCGTCCGGACCCGTTTCGGCACAGGATGATTCGTTGATCCTGCTGTTCATGTGCTGCCATCCCGCGTTGCCGCGCACCGGTCAGATCGCGCTCACCCTGCGCGCGGTCGGCGGCCTCACCACGGGAGAGATCGCCCGTGCGCTGTTCGCGCCCGAAGCGACGATGGGGCAGCGGATCAGCCGCGCCAAGAAGACGATCAAGCAGTCCGGCGTGTCGTTCGCGATGCCGGCTGAGCACGCCGAACGCCTCGACGCAGTGCTGCAGGTGCTGTACCTGATCTTCAACGAGGGCTACACGAGCACCTCGGGGCCGGTGCTTGCGCGGGTCGAATTGTCGACCGAGGCCATCAGACTCGCCCGGATGCTGCACCGGAGCCTGCCCGGCGACGGCGAAGTTGCCGGCCTGCTCGCGCTGATGCTGCTGACAGACGCCCGCCGTGTCGCGCGGACCGGGCCAGGTGACGTGCTGATTCCGATGGCCGAGCAGGACCGGACGTTGTGGGACCGCGCGCAGATCGCCGAAGGAGCTGCGCTGGTAACTGCCGCGATGTCACGAAACAGGCCCGGTCCCTACCAGATTCAGGCAGCGATCGCGGCAGTCCACGACGAGGCGCCGACACCGGACGCGACCGACTGGGAGCAGATCCTCGCGCTCTACACCTTGCTCGACCAGATGTCGGACAATCCGATGGTGACGCTGAATCGTGTTGTAGCCCTGGCGATGGCACGTGGCGTGCCCGCCGGGCGCACGTTGCTCGAGCAACTGCGGACCGACCGGATCCTTGCCGAGCACCATCGTTTCGCCGCAGTCGAAGCGCACCTCGCGGAACTCGCAGGCGATCTGGAACTGGCCGCCGAGCAGTACCGTTCGGCAGCACACAGGACACTGAGCGAACCCGAGCGGCGCTATCTCGTCACGAAGGCAGCGCGGCTCGAATCATGACCGAACGGATCTGCACCTCGACCCGAACAGTTCTCAGCCGCGGTCGAGAAGCGGCGCAGACACGAATCGCGTGACATGCCCGCTGCCGCGAGAAATTGTCGAATCCTGTGCATAGGCGAGTTTCAGGCGGCCTCCTGCCCGGCCGAGTCGGCCGGTCGTCTTTGAGTTTGCCTTGTTCGAAGGTGGCTCCGGCGCGGATCATCGGCGCTTTCGTCCTGGGCGGACTCCTCGAAGCGTCGGCCCGGCTGGGCCCGGACTCAGAGTGGCGACAACGCGTTCGGCTGTGCATGGGCACTGGGGTGATCGGTTCGTTCACCACCTACAGCACCCTCGCGGTTCCAGAATGACTCGTGGCGCGCGTCAGGCGCACTTTGCGGGTCGTTCTGGAGGTTTGGGCAGCGGGTTCAGTCGTGGGGCTGGGGCCGGAATGCCGCGCGCAGCAGCGGTGTCGCGGCACGCAGCAGTTCGGCGGCGGTGGCGTGCGGGATTTGCAGGACGGTCGCGGTTTCGTCGATGGTCAGGCCCTCGATGAAATGCAGCCGGACGGCGCGCTCGGCGAGGTCGGGATCGGGCAGTTGGGCTAGGGCCTCGGTGATCGCGGCCGTGAAACCGGGGTCCTCCGCCGGCGCCGACACCTCCAGCGGGCTGCCGTCGTCTGGTGTGACGTCCAGCCGCAGCGGCGACTCTTCGATGGCGCGCAGCGCCGTGACGACATCCCAGTCCGACAAGTTCAGGGCAGCGCCGATCTCGTCTTGGTCGGGCATGGTCTGGGTGTCTTGGTACCGGCGATTGCGGTACGCGTTGATCTGTATGACGATCCGGCGGGTTGCATTGTCGAGGTCTGGGAATCGGCGCTCGAAATAGGCGCGGAACACCGCCCCGCGGCAGGTGGCCCAGGCATGCGCGCTGAATGGGGACCGTGGTGCGTGGTTGAGGACCGCGGCGAGGATCGCCACTTGAAACCGTTGCGCCAGTTCCGGTTGCGGCTCCGGGGAGGTGCGCCAGCGCCACGCCGCGGCGTGGGCGATCCAGGCATGCTGGTCGAAAATCCGGTTGCGCAGCGTCTGCTCCCTTTCGGAGCCGACCCTGGTGTCGATCAGCTCCCAGAACGGGCCGTGGTCTGGATCGTCCGGCCGGTACGGCGCGATCTCGAAGTGGTCGAGGGCGGAGTGCAGCGACGCGTGCGGCAGGTTGAGCTGGTCCCGCAGGGTTCGCAGGAACGTCAGGCTGGGGCTTCCGCCGTTCTCGACGTGCGAGATCGTGCTGTCCGAGTAGGACAGCGTGTCTGCCAGTTCATCCTGGGAGAGCCGATTGAACAGGCGGGTGGCCTGAACCCAATCGTGCAGCGTCGCATACTGCAGCGGGTCGGGCAGCGCTTCTCCTGCCGGATCCATCCGGTAGGAGTAGCCCCACGATTCGGCGAGAGTGTTCCACTCGGCCACACTGCCCGAGTAGTTGTCCCATGCCCGCAGCATCAGCAGTTCCGGCGGGGTGACGATCCACTGGCTGTAGTACTCGACGTGGCCGTCGAACGTGGCGGGCGGCGGTCCCGTGCGCCTGCCGAGCGATGGCGGCGGCGAGGTCGAATCCGGCTGGGCGAGCTGCGAACCCTCGGGGGTTTGCCGTGGTTCGGGCGTGGCCGCACGATCGGGTGTGCGGTCGGGCGCGGGGGTGGGCTCCGGTTGGAGTCCGAACTGGCGCCGGGCGGCCTCGACGGTGGCCTCCGGCAGGTCGAGGGCGTCCGCAAGCTGGCGCAGGAAGCGCTGCGACATGCCGATCGTGCCGTTCTCGACGCGGCCGATGCCCTGCATGTCGCGGCCCATGCGGTCCGCCAGTTCGGTCTTGGTGAGCCGCGCCCACAGCCTGCACGACTGCACCCAGTCGTTGGCCTCGCGGTACTCGACCGGATCGGGCAGCGTCTCACCCTCGGGGTTCATCCGGTAGTCGTATCCCCAGGCCTCGGCGAGGTCGTTCCACGGGCCGGTGCGGTGCAGGACCATGTCGTAGAGCCGCAACATGGTGACGTCGCTCGGCTGCGCGTACTCGCCTTTCAGCATCGAGTCCAACGACGAGCGGTTCAGGTGCAGCACTCGGGCGGCATCGGAGATGGAGATGCCATAGCGCTGGCGGAACTCGGCCACGTAGTGGCTGAATGATGTGGTTTCGCCAGGTCCGGGGAACTTCACCGGGTTGCCGCGCGCGTCGGCCACCGCGATGCCGAATGCGCGGCGGGCTGCCGTCACGGTGTCCACGGGGAGGTCGAGGCCGTCGCGGAGCTCTTGGAGCAGGCGGAAACTCAGGGGTGTCTCGCTCACCTCCGCATCCGCATAGGCGCGTCGGCTGCGACCAAGGAGTTCAGCGCAATCCGCTTGGCTGAGCCGTGCGTGCAGGCGAACCGCTCGAAGCCAGTCGCTGCCTTCGGCGTACTGATGCGGCGTGGGCGCCGTCTCGCCTGCGGGATCCATACGGTAGCCGTAGCCCCAGGCCGCGGCGAGGTCGTTCCACGGCCCGATGCGGTGCAGGCTCGCGTCGTAGAGGCGAAGCACCTCGACCTCGTCCCAGCGGGCGGACGCAGTTGCCCCGTAGCGCACGGCGTTGTCGGACACACCCAGATGACGCGCGGCCTCGGCGACGCTGAGCCCGTTCTGGTGCTGGAACATCGAGATGTAGTCGTTGAGCGAATAGGTGTCGCGGGGATCGGGCCAGTGGACCGGGGCCGCGGCAATGTCGCCGCCCTCGATCCCGAACTGTTCGCGGGCCGCCGCCACCTGGACATGCGGGATGCCTGCGGCCTCGGCTACCGCGTCGAGGAGTCCGGAGCTCACCGGGCGGATGTTGTTCTCGGCGTCGGTGAGCACGCGGCGGTCCACGCCGAGCTGCCTGGCCAGTTCGGCCTGCTCGAGCCTGCGGTAGAGCCGCACCGAGCGGATCCAGTCGCCTGCTGACTCGGCGCGGCCGGGGCGGGGGGCGGTTTCGCCTCGGGGGTCCATCCAGTACCGGTAGCCCCAGGCTTCGGCAAGGTCGTTCCACGGGCCGATCTGGTGGAGGAATTGGTCGTAGATCCGCAACATCGTGACGTCGCTTGGGGTGTGCCTGCCAGTTTCGAAGTCTTTGAGCGTTGTTGGCGCGATGCCGAGCAGCTCGGCAAGCTCAGGTCTGCTCACCTGGTTGATGCGCCGCAGTCGCTCCGCGTATTCGCGGAAGGACTCGGCGGTGCGCACGTCGGGGTAGCGCACTGAGTCCGGTGGCAGCTCCGGGAAGCATTCGGCGAGTTCGGCGTAGGTGACGTCGGCGGGTTCCAGGGCGCGCAGGTACGACTCGACCGTGCTGCGGGTGGGGGCCCTGCCGCTTTCGTGCTTGCTGACGTCGCCTTGCGTGAGGCCGGGTATCCGCTCGGCCAGTTCGCGCTGCCGCAGCCCTGCCGCGTCGCGCAGCGCGGTGAGATATCCGCCGAACCGTTGGTGCGCCTCGGGATAGCGGGGAGCGCCTGCCGGGGCGAGCGCGGGCGCGATCGTTTCCGCGAGGGCGGCGTAGACGTCGTGGGCACCCGGTATCCGGCGGACCAGGCTGCGGAGCTGGGGGGTGGTCAGGCGGCGCAGGCCTGCTTCCACGTCGGCCCAGGCCCCCGGCGCCAGGTCGAGGAGGGCGTCCATCTGGTCGGGTGTGACGGCGAGGTAGTCGCGGACCTCAGCCGCCCAGCGGTCCATGGTCGCGTCGGGTTCGGGACGCGGCACGGGCGTGGGCGCAACGTCTGCGTATCGGGTGGCGTCGATGCCGGCGTCGGTGAGCCAGCGGTGCAGTTGGGACTCGTCGAGACCGTGCATTGTGGCGTAGTCGGGCAGGCTTTGCCGCGGTGTGCCGTCGCCGCCGTGAATCCAGTCGAGGAACTGGTTTTCGGCAGGGCTTCGCGGGCGCAGCCCGATTGGCGGGTATTCGCTGGTGAGCGCGTCGTGGATGGCCTGTTGCGCCGTACCGGGCTTGGGGCCGTTGATCTCGATGTCGGCGAACGCCTCGGGACCTGCCTCCAGCGGGTTGATCCCCCCGTCGTCGAAGCTGTAACCGCTGAGGCGGCCGATCCATTCGTCGTATCCGGTTCGGGCGCAGATCATTTCGGGCAGCGCTGCATAGGCGTCGGCGAGGATGCGGTCGAGATTGCCGCTGACGTGCATGCCTGTGGCGCGGTTCTTGAGGTGTCCGAACTCGTGGACCACGGCATCGTAGGCGTGGCGGCCGGTGCCGGGCGGGTGGTATCCGACGTGGTGCGGGTCGGCGTTGGCCGCGGCCATGCTGTCGGCGCCGTTGAGGTAGGCGGCGCGTTGCACCTGGGCGAACCACTCCGGGTTGGCGAGATAACGTAGGTTGAGTTCGATGGTGTAATGGTCGGTGCGCATGCGTGAGCGGGCGATATTGGTTGCGTCGGGCCCGAAGTCGACAATGCGCACCTCGCGCAGCGGCGTGTCGGAGTGTCGCCGGAGCATGTCGCCAACGGCCGACGTGACGTCTCGGGCGGCGTCGGTGTCGACGTTCGGGTGCTGGAGGCCGGTGATCCTCACCGGTGCCACCTCGGGACCCACCGCGTCAGCGATGGCACGCTGCATCGTCGCCACCAGTTGCAGCTTGTGGTGGTGCGGGCTCTCGCCTGTCGGGGCGAGAGCCCTGGGCGGCGGCGCGGGCACCTCGGGCGGCGGCGGGGTGCCTGGCAGCCCGTGCAGTGCGGCAAGGGCGTAGGCACGCCGGTCGAGTGGTGCGGCGCGCAAGGCGGCTTCGGCTGAGTGCGCGGCGCGCAGCCCGCCGACGGCGGAGCCGAGGAAACCGCCGCCGATACCGGTGACCAGCGCGGGCCCCATCGCCGCGGGCAGCTCGGACAGGCGGAAATCGCTGAGGCGGAACGGAATTGCGGCCAGCACCCCGGTGACAGCGCCCGCTGAGCCGCCAAGCAGACCGTTGGCGATCGTGGCCGCGACGCTGCCCGCGAACCGGCGGGCGCCGGTGCGTGCGGTGGCGGCGCCGAACAGCCCAGCCAGCCGCGGGCCGTATCTCAGCGCTGTGCCAGCGCCGGTGAGTCCGCCGACCGCGCCGGTGACGGTGGCTTCGGCCAGCGAAAGAAGATCGAACTCGGGACGGTGTCCCAGCTCGTGCTGCCGCTGCTGGGCGTAGGCGTTCGTGGCCGCGCCGAACCCGCTGCCCAGTGCTGCTCCCACTG
>JABFVX010000273.1 GCA_013362555.1 Mycobacteriaceae bacterium | reverse complement strand
CGGCTGCCGGGAGGCCGGAGCCGATGTCCAGGAACTGCCGAACGCCCTCGCCGAGCTTGACCCGGCCGGCCCGCCGCAGGAAAGCCCGGTTCGCCTGCAGAATGCGCGGAATCTCCGGCCAGATCTCCAGCGCCTGCCTGGCCAGCACCCGATCCACCTCGAAGTTGTACGACCCGCCCAGAAAGTAGTCGAAGATCCGGGCCGTGCTCGGGGTGGACAGATCGATCCCCCACAGCGCCGCGTCCTCGGACGATGCCATGCCAGGATGGTAGCCCGCACCCGGGTCGCCGACGGGGACCGGGCGGGCGAACTGCCGCTACGCCTCGAACGGGACGACGTTGCCGAAGCCGTCGCGCACGTCCGCCGCCGCTGTGACGGCGGCGGCGAGCTCGGCCGCCGAAGACCACGTGCGCGGCGGCGTGCCTTCCAGGTTGCCAATGGTCAGCCACCGCTGCGTCCCGCGGTAGCGGACGAAACCCCGCCCCGCACCGTTGACGGCGACGTCGAGATCGCCGGACACCGTGCCGTCCTCCTGGGTCATCACGGCCGCCCGGCGGGCGAGCTCGACTATGGCGGTTATACGAAGCCTCCTTGGCGGATGCACGTGTCCACGGCGGCGCGCAGCGCCGTCTGCTCGGCTTGGTCGACGCTGAGGCCGTACTTTACTTTGACCTGGACGTACCGATCGACATATTCACATCGGAACTTTCCCGGCGGCAAGTAGGTGGAAGGGTCCTGGTCGCCTTTCGAGCGGTTCGCGGTCGGGTCCGAGGCCACCAGGTTCAGCGCGTCGTTGGCGATGCGGCGGCGGACGTTCTCGTCCAGCTTGTCGGCGCCGGAACGCCACGCCTCGGCGAGGGCGACGATGTGGTCGGCGTCCATGTTCTTCGGCTCGGTGGTCCATTTGTAGGGCTTGAGGTCGCCGCCCTTCTTGTCCGGCACGCCGTACTGGTCGCGCCAGCCGCCGCCCGAACGGACCGAGAAGTCACAGGTTTTCGGGTCGAGCCGCACGGTGCCCACAGCGTCGCGCAGCAGCATGACCTCGCGGGTCGTGCACCGGCTGTACTGAGCGAACTGCTCCCCGAAACCGTGCTCGGGCTTGTCGGTGTCCCAGTGCGGGAACTTCTCCCGGCTGTAGCCGGCCATCGGGTCTTCGGGCGCGACAACAAGTTTGGTGACCAGATCCGACACCGTCCGGCCGGACGCGGGCGGAACGGGCGTCGGCTGGCCGACCACTTCGGGCTTGTTCTCCAATAGCACCAGGAGCCCGACGACAATGGCGATGAGAATGGGCAAACCCAGAGTCACAACACGTTTCACCAGACGTCCCTCACCGCCGCAGAGCCATGCCGCGTCACATTATCGCGCACAACCACTGCGACACACAGCGCGCCACGCCGCCTGCCGCGAGAAGAAACCCCGGAACGACCCGTGGCGTGCGCCCAACGCAATTCACGGGTCGTTCCGGCAATTCGCTAGGCGGTCGGGGAGCCGAACCAGCGGGCCAAATGGGTCTCCAGCTCGCGTTGGTCGTCGCCGATCCAGGCAATGTGGCCGTCCGGGCGCAACAGCAGCGCGGGAACGTCCAATTCCGCACCGGCGTCGACGATGTGGTCGACGCGGTCGGCCCAGCCGCCTGCGCTCAACGTTGCGGTCCGGTCGAGCAGCAGCCCGCGGCCACGGTGCATCAGCCCGTACAGGCGCCCGCGCTCGAGCGCCACGTCGCGCTGGCGGGCGCCGAGCCGCTCCTGCCCCTCGCCGAAGTCGTAGCGGATGCCGATCGCGGTGAGCTTCTCGATCAGATGCCGGTTCACCTCCTCGAATTCCACCAGTTCCAACAACAGTCGGCGCACGGCCTGGGCCCCCGGGTCGGTGGACATCAGGTGCACCTGGGCGCGCGTGTTGTCCAGCACGGCCTCGGCAACCGGGCGCCGCTCGGCTTCGTAGGTGTCCAGCAGGCCGTCCGGGGCCCAGCCGTCGACCGCGGCCGCCAGCTTCCAGCCGAGGTTGAACGCGTCCTGCAAGCCGAGGTTGAGGCCCTGTCCGCCGGTGGGCGGGTGGATGTGGGCCGCGTCGCCCGCCAAGAACACCCGGCCGGCCCGATAGCGCTCGGCGAGGCGGGTGGCGTCCCCGAAACGGGACAGCCAGCGCGGCGAGTGCACCCCGAAGTCCGTGCCCGCGACCGCCTGCAGCCGCTGCCGGAACTCCGACAGCGTGGGCGCTGCGGTGCGGTCCTCAGCCACCTCCGCCGCGGGCACGAGGATCCGGTATCCGCCCGACGGCAGCGCCATGGCGCCGAACCACAGCTCGGTCTTGCGGACTTCGGTCATCACCGCGGTCAGCGTTTCGGCGTCCACGCCCACGTCCATGCCGCCGATCAGCCACTCTCTGCTCGCGGGCTGTCCGGCGAACTCCACGCCGAGCGCCTTGCGCACAGCGCTGCGGCCGCCGTCGCAGCCCACCAGATAGCGCGCCCGCAGCCGCTCCCCGCCTGCGAGCTCGACCGTGACACCGGCCTCGTCCTGGCTCAGCCCGACCAGGTCGCTGCCGCGCCGGATGTCGACGCCGACCGCGACGGCGTGTTCCTCGAGCAACCGGTCGGTGACGTCCTGGTGGATGCCGAGCACATACGAGTGCGCGGTGTCCAGCCGCTCGGGCCAGGACGTGCCGAGACCGGCGAAGAAACCGCCGACTCGGTACTGCGTGCCCAACTCCTCGAACCGCTCCAGCAGCCCCCGCTGGTCCATCACTTCGATACTGCGCGCGTGCAGGCCGAGCGAGCGGACCATACCGCTCGGCTGCGCGTCCCGTTCCAGCACGACCACGTTCACTCCGTGCAGCCGCAACTCGCCGGCCAGCATGAGGCCCGTCGGTCCGCCACCGGAAATGATCACGTCGACCATGAACCACCCATTCATTCAGACTGCATTCCCGACACCCGCGTTTCGGCTGGTGCCGGCTGAGGCCGACCATTGTGCGACATAACCCGCCTCTTGCCGCAAGCCCATGGGTGCGCTATATGTTTAAGTGGGAGAGAATTTCGTGACTTTCCGGAATGGCCTGTGGTGTGCGCTCGGCGCACAGCACAGGCCATTTGCGAATTATGGAGCCGGCGTCAGGCCGGAGTTCTGGCCGCTTCGACGGCGGTGCGGGTGTCTTCGGCGACGATGTCGGCGTTGATCTGCGCGCCCGCGAACGCCCCGGCCGCCGCGGCCACGCCGACTTGGGCCGACATGTCGGTGACATTGCCCGCGACCCACACTCCGGCGACGTCGGTCCGACCCGTCGCGTCGGTGGCGGGGAGGTATTCGCCCATGCCGCTCGGGTGTGCGACCGGAAGCAGGCCGAGCGGAGCGAGGAAGGCCGCCCGCGCCACCATCCGCGTCTGCACCGCCAACGCCGCCACGGCGACCAGCCGGCCGTCGACCAGGCGCACGCCCGCCAGCCGGTCGTCGCGCACCTCCAGCGCGGCCGCCGCCCCGGAAACCACGCGGATCCCGGTCGCCGCCAGCTGCTCGGCCTGCTCCTCGTCGAGGGAGCCGGTGTGGCTGAAGAACGTCACGTCGTCGCTGAGCCCGCGGAACAACAGGGCCTGATGCACGGCCATCGGGCCGGTGCTGAGGACGCCGATCGCCTGGTCCCGCACCTCCCATCCGTGGCAGTACGGGCAGTGCAGCACGTCGCGGCCCCACCGGTCGCGCACTCCGGGCAGATCGGGAAGTTCGTCGACCAGGCCGGACGCCACCAGAATCCGGCGAGCGCGCACCACGTGGCCGCTGCCGAGCGTCACCCGGAATCCGCCGCCGTCGCGCGCCACCGCC
>JABFVX010000501.1 GCA_013362555.1 Mycobacteriaceae bacterium | reverse complement strand
AGCCGCCGCCCCCGCAACAAGGCGCGCAGCAGCAGCCGTTCGCGCCCCCGCAGCAGCCGTATGTGCCGCCGCAGCAGGCGCAGCCGCAGTGGTCGAGCGGCGGCGGTTTCGTCGACACCCCGGCGGCGGCCGGCGCGGGCGCAGCCCCCTTTGCGCCGAGCAGCATGCCGCCGCCCATGGGCCCGCCGACGAATTACGACTCCGGTCCCGGGCCGGGCAACATGCCCCCGCCCGCAGGGCCGCCGACGAGCTATGACTCCGGTCCCGGGTCGGGCAACATGCCCCCGCCCATGGGGTCGCCGACGAGCTACGCCCCAGGCCCGGCGCCGGACGGTAGCCGCAGCGGCTTCCCGTCGCACGCTTCGCAGATGCCGCCGCGTCGTCCGAACGGGAGGATCCAACTCGGACCGCCGCGGGCGCCACGACCGGTGAAGTACAAGCGGTCGTGGTTGCTGCCGATTGCCGTCGGGGCATTGCTGGTGGCCGCGGCAGCTATTCCGACCGCTCTCAAAGAGGCGGACAAGGAACCGACTACGAGCCTGGGGGCGGCACAGGCCAAGGCCGAGGTGATGTGGTCGATCCGAGAAGGCCGTGACGGTCCCGCGACGGATGAGAAGAGCAGGTTGCAGCGCACCGGTGTGTGGTTCACCGACCAGAACGTGGTGATCGCCGAGTCGAAGCGGATTGCGGCGTACAACCAGGACACCGGCGCGCTTGCCTGGGAGTATTCGTCGCCGGACGGCGAGTTCGTCTGCGATGTCGATTTGCAGGGGGATTCGAAGCAGGCGTTCGTCGCGTTCGGCGGCGAGAAGGACTGCTCCGTCGTCGAGGCGATCGACCTGGCCGCCGGCAAGAAGATCTGGTCGGCCAAGGCCGAGAGCGCCGACAACGGCACGTCGGACATCGATCTCGGCGACTACGGCGACTTCGACAAATACAACGTCGGCCAGACCACGGGCATAGCCGTCGCCGGCGGTGTCGCGGTGTTCAACGGCCAGGCGTTCCAGGTCTCCGACGGCAAGAAGCTGTGGGACGCGGCGAAGGCGCTTCCTGCGGAGTGCACCATGCCGGAGTTCACCGGAGGCGCCAAGCTGGTTGCGTTGTGCGATTCGACCGTGTCCGAACTGGACCCGCTGACCGGGCGCAGCAAGTGGACCTACCAGGCGCCCACTGGCGACATGTTCAGCAGCGTCAAGGTCGCATCGACCGACCCGGTCGTCGTCATGCGCAGCCAATTGACGGGCAACACCGCTCCGGTCGTCGCGGTGCTGAACGACCAGGGCAAAGAGGCGTACCAGATCACCGACGGGCATCCGGTCATCGCGCCGCGCGGCAGCCTCGAGGCGATGAGCGGCACCGTTCCGCTGCTGTCGACCGACAAGGTCCTCTACGTGCCCGGCAGCGACATGTCGGCGTCCTTCCACACCGGTGGCGACACCGCCAACCAGCTCTCGGCGTACGACCGCGCCACCGGGCGGAAGCTGTGGACGAAGACGCTCGCCGACGGCATGAGTGCGCTCGGGCTGGTCAAGACGCAGGGGAAGTTGTTCCCGGTCCGTGTCGAGCAATCCGGCGATCTGCTCGTGCTGGTGGAGGCGGCGGGCGGTGCCAAGCCGCTCAATCTGGTCCGGGTCTCCGCGGCGGACGGTTCGATGACGAACCTCAAGGAGTTCCCCGGCACGGTGACGTCGGCCAAGGTGCTCATGTACGGCGTGGTGGTGCACGAGAACAACGGCCGCCTCTTCCTGGTCGCCTACCCGCGTACCCCGGACCCGTCGCTGGAGAAGATGAAGATCACCAACTACCTCGGGCAGACGGTGCACTACAACATGTCGCCGTACCGCATCATCACGATGCAGTAGCCCACCTGCGGAATGCATTGAGGGGTGCCACCGTCACGGTGGCACCCCTCAACTTTCGTATGGGGAACGGGTTGTCGTCAGGGCCGGTGACCGAACGGGCCGCTGCGGAAGTCGATGCCGTTCCACTTGTTGATGCGCGCGATCTCCCAGAGCGCGAGCGCGGTGATGGCCGTCGATCCGAGAATCGCCACGGCGGCCTTCACGTTGTCCGGCACGGTGTCCTGGCTGTCCATGAACTGCCCCCCGGGGACCAACTGGCTGCCCGCCTTCAACGACAGGTCGTTGAGGGTCAGCGACCACGCCAGCCACATGGCCAGCAGAGCGGGGAGCAGCGGATGGCCGTCGATCGCGGCGAACAGGTGCCGGGTGACCTGCCAGAGCGCGCCCAGAGCGAACATCAGTGCCCACAACAGCACGAACGCCGCCGCCCATGACAGCACCAACTGGAGTGTGGTGCCGTCCTTGTTGATGGGATACGTCTTGTGGTTCAGCCCGGCGGCCCGGTGCAGACCCACATAGGCGCCGACGCTGGCCGCCGTTATGGCGGCGAAAAGCAGGATCACCCGAATCGGGTGCACCAGCTGGCGGAGCGTGTGCTCGCGGGCGTGCGGCCGTGCGGAGAGCACCAGGAACATGCCGATCAGCACTATGCCGATCATGCAGGAGATCGGCGCGAGAATCACGCGCTCGATCACCGACGCGGCGATCTCCTGGAAGACCGCGAAGCCGTCGTTCACCTTGTCGACGGCGCTCATCGCGTTCTGCAGATCCTGCATCTGCTGGCCCATGCCGGACGGAAGTCCGCTGCCGTTCCCGGACGGTGCCGGGGTCGGGACATTGCCCGGCACGGCGGTGAAGCTGGGGAACTTCGTGCCCGTGGGCAAGGTCGGGAGGTTGAACGCGGTCGAGAAGTCGGTGGGCAGCCCCGTCGCCCGTGGCATGGGCACGTTCGCGAGCGCGTCCGCCGACGGCGCGCCGGTGGCGCCGGGACCGGGCGCACCGAGGTTCGTGTTGGTGCCGAAGCCGGTCGGAAAGCCGGTGCCGAAGTCGGTCGGGATGTTGGTCGGGACGTTCTCCATCCCGGGAATCGACGGGCCGCCCTTCTTGACCTTGTTCTCGTAGAAGACCCGGAGGAACACCCCGAACACCACTGCGAGACCCAGCCACGCCCGGATGCGCACCATGCGCTCCATCACCGGATCCGGGTGCCCGGTACGGTACTTCGGCTTCAGCAACTTCCGGGCCAGGAACATCGGCAGGACGACCGAGGCGATATTGCCCAGCCAGCGGCGCTCGGTTTCCGCCGGCGTCTCACCACGGGCGTTTCGGGGCGGCTCCGGCGGACCCGGTTGGTTGTACGCGGGCGGCATTGCGCCCGGCGTGGAGTACGACGGGTTCGCCATCGGATGAAAGCCCCTCCCCGAGAACCCAATATGTGGAACAGGGAGGGAGACTAGCAATCCCGGCGTGCTGCGGGGCGGGTGCGTGGGCGGGTGGGGCGGGTTGTCTGACGCACAGTCAAGCGGGGAACCGGTTGGGTGGGTCAGCAGCCGCAGCTGCGGCGGACCACCCGGCGGGCCGGGAAGCTGCGGACGCGGACCTCGCCGGGGGCGGCCGGCTCGCGTTCCAGGGCCAGTTCGACGGCGGCCTCGGCGATCGCGGCGCGGTCGGCGGCGACGGTGGTGAGCGGGACGTCCGCGAAGGCGGCCTCGGCGATGTCGTCGAAGCCGACCACCACCAGGTCGTCGGGGACCCGCAGGCCCAGTTCGCGGGCCGCGCGCAGCACGCCTATCGCCTGGTCGTCGGTGGAGCAGAAGAGCGCGGTGGGGCGGTCCGGTTCGGCGAGCAGGTCGCGGGCCACGCTGTAGGCGCCGAAGCGGTTGAACGGGGCACCGCGGACCAGGCCGTCCGTCCGCAGGTCGGACTCCTGCATCGCGCGCCGCCAGCCGGTGACGTGGTCGGAGACCGGGTCGCCGAGG
>JABFVX010000005.1 GCA_013362555.1 Mycobacteriaceae bacterium | reverse complement strand
GCCCGCCGCGGTGCTGCTGCGCGCCGACGCGCTGACGCCGACGACCCGCGGCACCGTCGTCATCGCCGACCCGGCCCGGCGCGCCGACGGCAAACGTGCCGCCGACCCGGCGAAGCTCCAGCCCCCGCTGCCCGACTTGCTCGACGCGTACGCAGGCCGCGACGTGGTCGTGAAATGCGCGCCAGGACTCGATTTCGACGCCATGGACTGGGCGGGCGAGGTGGAGCTCGTCTCGCTCGACGGCGGTGTGCGCGAAGCCTGCCTCTGGTCGCCGGGCCTGGCGACGGCCCGTCGCCGCGCCACGGTGCTCGGCGTCCGCGGATACCAGGTGACCGACGCCGAGCCGGACGAACTGCCGAAACACCCGCCCGGGGAGTGGATCGTGAACCCGGACGGCGCGGTGGTCCGCGCGGGCCTGGTCCGCCAGTACGCCGCGCGTCACGGGCTGTGGCAGCTGGACCCCCGGATCGCCTACCTCACCGGCAGCGCCGTTCCGCCCGGTGCGCGCGGCTTCCGCATCCTGGAACGACTGGACTTCCGGGAGAAAACTCTGCGCGCCGCCCTCTCCCGACGCGACTGCGGCACACTGGAAATCCTGGCCCGCGGCGTCGACGTGGACCCCGACGCCCTGCGCGCCGGACTCAAGCAGCGCGGCCGCACCCCGCACACCCTGGTGATCACCCGAATCGGCGACAAACCCACGGTCTTCCTCTGCGCGGCAGCCGGCGGAACCATCCAGAATGACCCGTGACGTGCGTTAGGCGCACGTCACGGGTCATTCTGGATTGTCCTGGCTACGTCAGTTCTGACAGGGCCTTGTCCCTGATGGCGGGCGGAAGTTGTTCCGCCGCAGTGCGGGCCGCTGCCTTGCCGGATTCGGGCAGCGCGGCCGTGGTCGGGCGCAGTTCATCCCACAGATCCAATTCCGCTGTCACTCTGAGCATTTCGGCGATCTTGGCCGGTGAGATCAGGGCGACCAGGCGTTCGTGCTCGGTCTCGTCGACCAGCGGACCGGACCGGACCAAGGCTTCCGGGTCGAGGGCCTCCAGAGTCCTCTTCGCGGCGTCGTCGGGGACTACCGACACCAGCTCGGCCAGCGTCAGCCAGTCGCCGCGGCGGGTGATCCGCACGGCGACGTCGGTGATCAGGCTGACGGGTAGCTTGCCGATGATGCGCTCGGAGCGCGCCGTGTCCAGATGGGCGGCGACTTCGGCCAGGAAGTCCGCGGGCAGGCGTTTGGCCACGTCGACGGCGTGTCCCGGGTCGAGAACCCCGGCCACTTTCGCCGCCAGGACCGGATTGCGGACCTTGCCCACCAGCTTCGCCGCCAATGCGGCGGGAACGATCTTGGTCGCCGCGGCGATCCGGTGCAGTCCTTGGGCGTGCGACTCGAACAGGTAGTCCGCGACCTGCCGCCGGAACGCGAGCAGATCGGCCTCGGGCACGCCGGCGAGGAAGTCGAGCTCCGCAGGCGCGGTGTGCAGGGTGCGTGCAAGTTTGCGCTGCTGTGCCGTCACGCTCCCGCCGCCTTCTTGACCGCGCCGCGCAGGAATCCGGGCACCAGGTCGAGCAGGGAACCGGCCGCGTCCTTGAGCTCGCGGCCCTGGGTTTTCCTGGCCTGCAACACCATTCGGGCCAGCCGCTCCTGATCGGCGGCGGGCAGTGTCGCAATGCCCGCGGGCAGGTCGGGAACCAGCTCCGGCAGCGTCTTCGATGACGGGTCGTTCATGAAACACGATCCTACTCAGAAGTAAGAATCTCGTGGCGCGGCAATGTGCTTTCCAGAACGACCCATGGCGTGCGTTGGGCGCACGTCATGGGTCGTACTGGAAGAACCGTCCCCTGTCACGGCGGCCGAAATCACTCATATACCCTGTCGCGGTGGTCACAGGTAGCGAACACGCACCCGTGGGTCCGTATGCGGACGGGCCTACTCCGCAGGCCCTTCGGGTAGAGCGTCCGGAGCTGAATCGGTTCGGCATCGTCGAGTTTGCTCGGACCCTGGTCATCGTGACTGTCGTGGCGGTGACGACCGGCTGGGGGGCGCTGGTCGGGATGCTGCGGCTGGGGGACGGCGGGCTGCGGCCCGCGGCGGTGCGCAGGCGGCTGCGACGCGGCGCGGCCGAGGGCACCGTGCGGGGATTCGAGATTCTGGGCCCGACCTTCGTCAAGATCGGGCAGCTGATCGCGTCGTCGCCGAATACCTTCCCGAAACTGCTCGCCGACGCCTGCTTGCGGTGCCTGGACGAGGTGCCGCCGTTCAGCGTCAAGACAGTCCGCAAGACCCTGGAGGCTGATCTGGGCCATCCGGTCGAGGCGATGTTCGCCGAGTTCGACGACACGCCGCTGTCGGCGGCGTCGGTGGCGCAGGTGCACGGGTGCGTGCTGCGCGACGGCCGTCCGGCCGTGGTGAAGGTGCAGCGGCCGCGCATCGCGCGGCGCATGCTCGTCGACCTGCGTGCGGCCTACCTGCTGTCGAAACTGCTCGAGCGCAGGTCCGAGGTCGCCAGGGTGTCCAACGCGACCGGGGTGGTGCGCGACTTGCACGACGTCACCTGCTCGGAGTTGAACTTCCTGGTCGAAGCGAACAACCAGGACCGCATCCGGGCCAACGTGGCCGCGTTCGGCGACAACACCGGCGTGGCTGTGCCCGAGGTGTTTTGGTCCTGGTGCGGCCCGAAGGTGGTGTGCATGGAGCGGATGAGCGGCATGCCGCTGGACCGCTTCGACGCCATCCGGGAATCGCACGCCGACACCCAGATCCTGATCCGCAGGCTGGTCAAGGCCTGGCTGGAAGGCGTCACGGTGCACGGGCTGTTCCACGGCGACGTCCATGCAGGCAATCTGTGGGTGCTCGACGACGGCAGGCTGGCAATGCTCGACTTCGGCATCGTGGGCGAGATGCCCGCGGGCTGGCGCGCCATGCTGAAGGCGCTGTTCTACGCCAACGCGATCGACGGCGATTTCGCCAGGGTCGGCCGCGCGCTGCGCGAGCTCGGCGTGTTCGACGATCCGAAGCTCGACAACCGCACTGTCGGCCAACAGCTGAAGCTGGTGCTGGGTCCGATCCTGGGCGGCAACCTGTCCCGACTCAACCTCAGCGCGCTGACCATCGGGCTGTTGGAGTTCGGCAAGCGCGTCGGCATCTCCAGCCCGGAGCCGCTGATCCTCATGGCCAAGCAGCTCGGCTACTTCGAGCGCTACGCGATCGCCCTGGCCCCGGACTGGAACCTCGGCAAGGACCTGTACCTGTTCCGCAACGTCTTCCCCGACGAAGTCGCTACTCGCACCGAAGAGCTCGGCATCGTTCTGCCCGCGGTCTAGCCCGATCCGCAGCGTTGGTCCGGAGGGCGCACACTCTGCGAGGAAAACCGGCGCAAACAGCGCATTCTTCGAGGAAAGTGTGCGGTCTTCCGAGTGGAGGCGTGCGGGCTGGAGTTTGATCGCGAGCGGGCCGGGGAATTCCGACACCATGTACGGATATCGAAGTAGGACCGGATACCACAGCGGACGCTACACCGCGGCCAGACTGGTCAGCGGCGTCGGAGCCGTGGTAGCCGTCATCGAGGTTTTCTATATTCTGCTGATTCTGCTGAAGGCCAACCAGGACAACGGGGTGTTCCGTTTCGTCAAGCAGCTGGCGGAGCCGCTGGCCCTGTTCTTCCCGGGACTGTTCACGTTCGACCACCCCAACACGACGCTCGTGGTGAACTACGGCTTGGCGGCTGTGTTCTGGCTGGTGGTCACCGGCCTGGTGGCCCGACTGCTGGCGTGACTAGCGCGGCTAGGCGACCAGCACCAGCTCGCCGGAGCGCGATGCCACAGCCACCTCGCCGTGGGG
>JABFVX010000061.1 GCA_013362555.1 Mycobacteriaceae bacterium | reverse complement strand
ATGTTGACCGACCCTGGGACGTGCCCGACCCGGTAAGCGAGGCCGCCGCGGAGGTCGACCACCAGATCGGTGTCGAGAGCGGCGGCGAGCGCGGCCGGGCCGACAGCGGGGGCGGCGGCCACTTCGGCGTCCGGCAGGTCCGCGGCGCGGGTCCGCGCGGCGCGGCCGAACAGCTCGGGGCGGCGCTGCCGGTAGTAAGACAGGTACGACTCCAGCCGGTCGCACACGATGAACACCACAGCCAGCGGCCGCTCAGCCACATCCTGTTCGGCGAGAAAGGCTTTCACTGCCGCATAGCTTGCGCCGCCGGTCGGGCCTGCCAGGATGCCGTGGCGCAGTGCGAGTTCCAGGCTCGCGTCGATCGCGGCGGCGGACTCGACCGGGACGACGGCGTCGTAGAAGTCCGGTTGAAACAACCCAACTTCCCACATCTCGGCCGCCGACCGGATGCCCGGGATGAAATCGGCGGGCGTGGACACCACTCCGACGGTCCGCAGCTCGGGGTTCTTCTCCCGCAGGAACGTCGCTGCACCGCGGGTCGAGCCCGTGGTGCCGAGTCCGCCCACCAGAATGTCAACCTGGCCGATGTCGTCGAAGATCTCGCGACCGGTGCCCTGGTAGTGCGCCTCGATATTGACCTCGCTGGTGTATTGCGAGGTGTGCACATACCGGCCGGGGCTGCGTTCCAGCAGCTCCGCGATGGCGCCGAACACGTCGTTGGGGGCGGTGGGGTCCGGGCACTCGGACAGGCCGGGCAGCTCGTGCACGTCGACCTCCAAGAGCATGAGCAGGTCCCGCATTTCGGCCACGCGCACGCGATTGGTGTACGCGCGCACCGTGATTCCCGCCATGGCGGCGATGACCCCCAGCGCCTTGGCGGTGTTGCCGCTGGACGCCTCGACTACGGTCCGGCCTCCCGCACGCATCTCGTCGAGGACGCCCGCCACCATGGCGGCGGCAACCCGGTCCTTGACCGACCCGA
Source organism: Mycobacteriaceae bacterium (assembly GCA_013362555.1). GTDB lineage: Bacteria > Actinomycetota > Actinomycetes > Mycobacteriales > Mycobacteriaceae > JABFVX01. The sequence continues at coordinate 12,481 of JABFVX010000061.1, read as the reverse complement.
AGGGGTTCGCGGACTCCAGCTTCGCGTACAACTCCACTCCCGCGAGCCCGTGGCGCGCGGGGTCGAGCCGCAGCAGCGGCGTGTCGCCGATGAGCTCGGTGATGTGCCCGTACAGCATGGCGCCTCCTCTGACCGCGGTGCCCTCGTCTTCACACAGCGGTGTCCGGTTCCAGGATGAACCTGCCCGATGACTCCGCGGCCACGATTTTCGGCACGGTCGGGTGACCGGACGCGGCAGCGGCCGAGAGGTCCATCTGATACGCGGCGGTGTTGACGAACACCACCCTGTCGCCGGGAAGCGGCAGCCGGTCCGGGAACAGTCGGTGCCGCGCGATGAGATCGCGCTCCAGGCACAGCCGACCGCCGAGGAACACTCCGGCCGGGCACGGGCGGTAGGCGGCGTCGGCATGCCGGTGGAGCACCACGGGGTCGAGCATGACCTCCTGGTCCACCGGGGTGATGCTGTCGCGGCCGATGTCGAGGTTCACCACGGTCGAGCCGTCGGTGAGCTGTTTGGTGAATTCCACGGTGGCAATGGTGATTCCGGCATGGTCCAGCAGCGCTTTGCCGGGCTCGATCCACAGCGTCAGCAGCGCGTCGCGCAGCGTCGCGGCCGGCGTCGAGCCGTCCGCCGCGGGACTGTCCAGCACGCCGGCGAGGAACGCCGGGCCGCCGACGTCGTTGCCGTACTTGTGGAATGACGGCGTGCCCGCATATCTGCCCGCCCGCGGCGTCCAGCCGAACAGGTGCCCCGGCCATCCCAGCGGCGGACCGTTTCCGTTGAGACCGTCGAGCAGGGCGCGGACGTAGCGGTGGAACTGCTCCGGATCGGCGCTGAACGCCTGGCGCAGGCCGCCGCCGATGTTCAGGATGTCCGGTCGCAAGCCGCGCTCGTAAGCCCGGGTCAACACGTCCAAGCATGTCTCGAAGGCGCGCACCCGCTCCCCGGCGTCACCGCTGTCGAGGTGGAAAGCCAGTCCGCGCAGGTTGATTCGGCTTTCCGGCAGGGCTGCCACCGACAGCGCGGCGTCGACCTCCGGCACGCCGATGCCGAACCGGCTCACCGGGCGGCCGGGTGTCGGCGGGTCGAATCCGGACAGTCGCAGCAACACCGGGGTGTCCGCGCCGACGGGATGCTCTGCCTTCAGCTTGCGGATCGTCTCGAGTTCCCAGAGGTTGTCCACGTTGATCGTGACGCCGGCGGCAACGAGCACGCGCAGCAGCGGCTCGCCTTTCGGGCCGGTCGCCTCGATCCGCTCCGGGGCGAACCCCGCGGCGACGGCCGCGTCGAGCTCGCCCAGCGAGGCCACGTCGATGCCGATGTCGGCACGCCTGGCCGCGGCGACGAAGGCCCGCGCCTGGTTCGCTTTGTGCGCGTAGCAGATCCGATGGGGCAGCCGCCGCTCGTCCAGCACGGCGCGCAACGCCTCCAGGTTGCGCTCGAAGACCTGCGGAAACAGCACGTGAACCGGCGACCCGAACCGCTCGACCGCTTCCTCGACGGCCGCCGTGGCCAGGAATCGCCCCACGCGGGCCTCGACCAGCGGGGGCAGCCGATAGTGCGTCACTGCCGCTCGGTGACCACGGTGTAGCCGGAATCGCGGATCGCGGCGAAGGCCGCGTCGCGCTGGGCCGGGGTGTCGAACCGGGCGACCACCTGTTTGGTGACGAGGCTGATGTCGCCGACCTCCGCGCCCTCGGCCTCCAGCACGGCGGTGATGGTGACCCGGCAGTGCTTGCAGTTCATGTCCGGAACGTGGAAGGTCTGCGCGCCGACCGACTCCGCCGCGGCCGGGGCCGCCGCGCTCGCGACCTCCTCGACGTTCACCAGGCCCAGCATCCTGGTGAACGTCGACACCAGCGCTTCGACTGCCGTCGGGAGCACCGTGACGAGGCGTCCGTCGACAGTGTGCGACATCAGCGCGAGGCAGCGCGGGGCCGTCCCCGGGTCGAGCAGGGCGTACTGCTTGGCGACGAGGTCCAGTTCGGTGTGGTACTTGCGGACGGCCCGGTCCGGGCTGAGGCCCTCCTCGTCGACCGCCCGGCGCATGGTCTCCTGCGCCTCGGCGATGGTGGTGCGCTTCATCGCGGCCAGCAGGGCGGCGGTGTCGGCGGAGTATCGCAGCACGCCGGAACCGTTGCGCTCCAACGTCACCGGGACCATGCCGCGACGGAACGTGGAGGCCTGCAGCTCCCAGTACCACGTGGCGGCCACCGTCGCGAACACGCCGGACCGGTGCAGGGCCTCGGCGAACGCCGCGGGGTCGTCGTGGCCCACTCGGTGGGCGAGGAGTGCGTGCTGGGCCAGCGCTCGCGCGGCGGCCTCGAATCCGATTCGGAAGATCTCGACCGGCTCGGTGTCGGTGGTGGTCGCCGCGAGCACGTCCATGTCGTCGTCGGACAAATCGAGCGCGGCCTCGCCCAGGCGGGTATTGGCGGCCAGGCCGCGCCACAGCGCCAGCAGCGCCTCGCGCGCCGCGATCGGAACGACCGGCCCCAACGAGCTGGGGCCATAGTGGCCGGTGCACGGCACTCCGTCGCTGTCGGTCCAGGTGATCCGGTGCGTGGCGCTGGTGATCTGGTCCGGCCGGCACGGCCGCATGAAGCGTTCCAGATACAGCCGCTGCGACAGCGTGAGCGCACTGCCCGGCTCCGGACTCAGCGGATGCGCGACATACCGAATCAGCCGGGGCGGCCCGAGCACGTCGTCCGCGGGCGCCGCCCCGGAGGCGAACAGGCCCGGCGCCGCCAGCCGCGCCAGGACCCCGGACGCCGCCGCCCGGTCGTAATGCCCGTCATACCGCGACAACTCCCGCGTCCTCCTCGTGCTTATCGGTGGCCTTCCCATTTCCAGAATGACCCGTGACGTGCGCTGGGGGCACCTCGCGGGTCATTCTGGACGTGCTCGCAGCGGTCCGCGCTGACGACGGGCGGGTCATGCGGACTCCGCGATGTGGGTGAGCAGGTCGCACGCGCGGTCTACTTCGGCCGGGGTGGTGTAGACGTGGACGCTCAGGCGAACGGCTTCCGCGTCCGGACCTGCCAGGCAGTGGCCGCCCGCGCGGACATAGACCTGCTCGGCGGAGAGCGCGAAACCGATGTCGGCGGAACGGATTCCGGGCACGTGGAACGAGACGATGCCCGAGGCCGCGTGCTCGCCGCTGCGCAAACGCACGCCGGGCACGGATGCCAGGCGGGCGACCGCGCGGCGGGTGAGGTCGCGGGTGTGGCGTTCGACGGCGTCGATGCCGACCGAGTCGAGGAAGTCGACGGCCGCGCCGAGCGACAGAATCGCGGGCGCGTCGAGGGTGCCGCCCTCCAGCCGCGCGGGCATCCGGTCGCCGAGTGCGCCCGCGCCGCCGCCCGGCGCGTGCGCACGCAGCGCGGCATGGGTGCGCGGGGCGCAGTAGAGCACTCCGACGCCGGGAGCGGCGAACATCTTGTGCCCGCTCACGACCGCGAAATCCGCCCCGAGCCGGGCGAGGTCCACCGGCAGGTGTCCGGCGCTCTGCGCGCAGTCGAGGCAGAGCAGCACCGACGGGTCGAGCAGGCGGCGCAGCTCGGCGGGCTCGGCCCGGACGCCGGATACGCCGTGCACGTGGCTGAGCACGACCATCCTGGTCCGGCCGGTGACCGCCGCGGCGAGGGCGCCCGCCGTCAGCGCGCCGGATTCGGTGCGGCGCACCGGGACAAGCCGGACGGCGACGCCGAAGCGGGACAGCGTGTCGCGCAAAGCCAGCCACGGCGCGACGGTGGAGGTGTGGTCGTCCGGGCAGTACACGATCTCGTCGCCGTCGGCCAAACCGGCCAGGCCCCATCCGTGCGCCACGGCGTTCATCGCGGCGGTGGCGCCCGCGGTGAAGACGACGGCGTCGTCGCGCTCCGCGCCGAGAAACCGCGCGACAGCGGACCGCACCCGCTCGATCTCGGCGGAAAGTCGAGTAGCCCAGGGATATTCGCCGCGCCGTGGGCTCGCTGTGCGCTCGCTGAGCGCTCGCGCCACGGCGTCCACGACACCGCGCGGCTTCTGTGTGGTGGAGGCGCTGTCGAGGTACGCGACTCGAGGCTCGGCCGCCAACGCCGGAAACTGCGCTCGGACGTCCGCCGGGCACAGCGCACCCGCGGCGGCCATCGTAGGGATCACGGCGACTCCTGGGCGGCTGGGCTGGGGCAGCGATGAATCCGGTTCCCCACCAAGGCTACTGGACCGCTCCGACAAACCCCGGCGGCCCGCGCCCATTCAGCGCGCCATGCGATAACCGGCCGCGGCGACAGCCGACCGAACCACCCGCCCGTCCAACGGCTGCGCGCTGGACACGGTCACGGTGGACGCCCCGTCCGGCACCAGCTCCACCGCGACGTCGCCGACTCCGTCCAGCTCCCGCAGCCGGGCGGTCACCGCGGCGACACAGTGCTCGCACGTCATCCCGGTGACTCCGAAGCTCGCCGTCTCGCCCACTCCGCCAGTCTAGGAGCTTCTCCGGAATGACCCGCGAATTGCGCCTGACGCAATTCGCGGGTCATTCCGGAGAAGGGAAATCCCGCGGGCGAGACCGGCGGGGAGCTAGGATCCGCGAGGTGACCGATCCGCTGCATGTGCTGGTCTACAGCGATGACGCCGACACCCGGGCCCAGGTGATGCTGGCGATGGGGCGGCGGCCCGATCCCGAGCTTCCGGAGCTGGAGTACGTGGAGGTGGCGACCGCGCCCGTGGTGATGCGCCGATTGGACAGCGGCGGAATCGATCTCGCCATCCTGGACGGCGAGGCCACGCCCACCGGCGGCCTGGGCCTGGCCAAGCAGATCAAGGACGAGGTGGACGGCGGCCCGCCGATTCTGGTGCTCACCGGCCGCCCGGACGACGCCTGGCTGGCCTCGTGGTCGCGCGCCGAGGCCGCGGTCCCGCATCCGATAGACCCCATCCACCTCACCGAAGCGGCCCTCCGCCTACTCCGCGCCACGTAAACGCACCCCTTGTGGCCAGACGCACCGCAAATAGCGCGCCAAATGCGGTGCGTCTGGCTAAAAGGGGTGCGTTTGTCGGGGCCTACCCCTGTAGGTACTCGACGAGGTGCTGGTTCTGGGTTTCCAGGTCGTCGATGGCGCTCTTGACGACGTCGCCGAAGCTGACGATGCCCGCCAGGATGCCGTCGTCCAGCACCGGGAGGTGCCGGATGCGGTGTTCGGTCATCGTGGAGCGCAAGCTCTCGACGTCGTCCTGCGGCGTGCACGTGTGCACCACGGCGGTCATGATCGTGGACGCCGCCATGCCGAGCACGGCGGGACCGGAGTTGTGGAGCCCGCGCACCACGTCCCGCTCCGAGGCGATTCCCACGATCGCGCCTTCCTCCGGCGACACCACGACGACCGCGCCGATGTTGTGGTGCGCGAGCGTCGCCAGCAAGCCGCGCACCGTCACATCCGGGCCGACCGTGACGACGCCGCTGCCTTTTCTGCGCAAGATCTCGGCAATCCGCATACCGTTCCACCACCTGTCCGTTTCGCTACTGTTGTGAGAATTCTCACGTTCCATCCAGAATCCCCTATTTTCGACGCCCTGACCAGCACCAATTCCTCGACAGACACGCCAGTGCCGCAGGGACGCGTCATACCGCGCAGCTCGGAAACACCGCAGGTGAGCACCATATAACCGCAGGTCGCAGCGGTACACGTGCCGGGCGGGACGGCAAAAGGCGAGGAAATCGCTCACGCGGACACCGGGCGGGGGTATCTTCGGCAGCGAGGGGCGGTGTGATCCCGATTACGTCGAGTTGACGCATGTCGTGAGCATGTCCGCCGCACCAGCTCGCACAGATGGGAGCTCAGCCCGAGTGAACGTCTACGTTCCGATTCTCGTGCTCGCCGCCGTGTCGGCGGGGTTCGCGGTGGTCTCGGTGGTCATCGCGTCGGTCGTCGGCCCGAAGCGCTTCAACCGCGCGAAAGTGGCCGCCTACGAATGCGGAATCGAAGCAACCCCGCGGGTGGCAGGCGACGACGGCACCGGGCCGCGGTTCCCGGTGAAGTACTACCTGACGGCAATGCTTTTCATCATTTTCGACATCGAAATCGTCTTCCTCTACCCGTGGGCGGTGCATTTCGACTCGCTCGGGATGTTCGGCCTGCTCGCAATGGCCATGTTCATCGTCAATGTGTCGGTCGCCTACGCGTACGAGTGGCGGCGCGGCGGACTGAGTTGGGACTGAAAACGTGGGTCTGGAAGAACAGCTGCCGAGCGGATTCCTGCTCAGCACAGTGGAGAAGTTCGCCGGTTACGTGCGCAAGGGCTCGCTGTGGCCCGCGACGTTCGGCCTGGCCTGCTGCGCCATCGAGATGATGGCCACCGGCGCGGGCCGGTTCGACATCGCCCGGTTCGGGATGGAGGCGTTCCGCGCCTCGCCCCGACAGGCGGACCTGATGATCGTGGCGGGCCGGGTCAGCCAGAAGATGGCGCCCGTGCTGCGCCAGGTCTACGACCAGATGACCGAGCCCAAATGGGTGCTCGCGATGGGCGTCTGCGCGTCGTCGGGCGGGATGTTCAACAACTACGCGGTGGTGCAGGGCGTCGACCACGTGGTGCCGGTGGACATCTACCTCCCCGGCTGCCCCCCGCGCCCGGAAATGCTCCTCAACGCAATCCTCAAGTTGCACGAGAAGATCGGCGAAATGCCGCTGGGAGTGGACCGCGAGACCGCGATCAGGGAGGCCGAGGCCGCGGCGCTGGCGGCCACGCCCAGCATCCGCCTCGGCCTGCCCGACATCCAACTCGGCCTGCCGGAGGTGCGCCGATGAGCGAGCACAGCGAAGCGGCCGCGCGGTCGTCTGGACTGAGGAGCGAGGAGCCTGCGACGAGCGACGAGGGAAGACAACCGCCTCCGGCGGCCGCGCAGCGAAGCGAGCAAGCAACACAGACAGTCACCACGCGGCACGGGATGTTCGGCGTGCGCGGCACCGGCGACACGTCCGGCTACGGGCGGCTGGTCACGTCGGCGACGCTGCCCGGCAGCAGTCCCCGTCCCTACGGCGGCTACTTCGACGAACTCGCGGACGAGCTCGCGGCCTGCCTCCACCCCGTCGCTTTCGAGGACGCGGTGGAGAAGCTGGTCGTCTTCCGCGGAGAGCTCACCGTGCACGTCCGCCGCGAGCACTTGGCGCTGGTGGCGCGCACCCTGCGCGACGAGCCAGGGCTGCGCTTCGAGCTGTGCCTCGGCGTGAGCGGGGTGCACTACCCGGCCGACGCCGAGCGCGAGCTGCACGCGGTGTACCCGCTGCTGTCCATCACCCACAACCGCCGAATCCAACTGGAAGTGTCGGCGCCGGACCGCGATCCGCACATCCCGTCGCTGTTCGAGGTGTATCCGACCACGGACTGGCACGAGCGCGAGACGTACGACTTCTTCGGCATCGTCTTCGACGGGCACCCCGCGCTGACCCGAATCGCCATGCCGGACGACTGGCACGGCCACCCGCAGCGCAAGGACTACCCGCTCGGCGGCATACCGGTCGAATACCGGGGCGCGCAGATTCCGCCGCCCGACGAGCGGAGGGCTTACAACTGATGTCCGACACTCCTACCGTCACAGTCGCCGGCCAGGACTGGGACCAGGTCGTCGCGGCCGCCGGGGCGCCCGACGCGTCCGAGCGGATCGTCGTCAACATGGGCCCGCAACACCCCTCTACGCACGGGGTGCTGCGGCTCATCCTGGAGATCGAGGGCGAGACCGTCGTCGACGCCCGCTGCGGAATCGGCTACCTGCACACCGGAATCGAGAAGAACCTCGAGTACCGCAACTGGGTGCAGGGCGTCACGTTCGTCACCCGGATGGACTACCTGGCGCCGTTCTACAACGAGACGGCCTACTGCCTGGGCGTGGAGAAGCTGCTCGACATCACCGACGAGGTGCCCGAGCGCGCCACGGTGATCCGGGTCCTACTCATGGAGCTCAACCGCATCTCCTCGCACCTGGTGGCCCTGGCCACCACCGGCATGGAGCTCGGCGCGACCACCCCGATGCTGTTCGGCTTCCGGGAGCGCGAGCTCATTCTCGACGTGTTCGAGGCGATCACCGGGCTGCGGATGAACCACGCCTTCGTCCGGCCCGGCGGGCTCGCGCAGGATCTGCCCGCCGACGGCGTCACCAAGGTGCGCGAGCTGCTGAAGCTGCTGCCGAAACGACTGCGCGACACGGAGAACCTGCTCACCGAGAACGCCATCTGGAAGGCCCGCACCAAAGGCGTCGGCTACCTCGACCTGACCGGCTGCATGGCGCTCGGCATCACCGGACCGGTTCTGCGCGCCACCGGACTGCCGCACGACCTGCGCAAGTCGCAGCCGTACTGCGGGTATGAGAACTACGAGTTCGACGTCTGCACCGACACCGCCTGTGACGCCTACGGGCGCTACCTGATCCGGATCGGCGAGATGAAGGAGTCGCTGAAGATCGTGGAGCAGTGCCTGGACCGGCTGCGCCCCGGCCCGGTCATGGTGGCGGACCGCAAGATCGCCTGGCCCGCCGACCTGGCGCTGGGCCCGGACGGGCTCGGCAACTCGCCGCAGCACATCGCGAAGATCATGGGCACCTCGATGGAGTCGTTGATTCACCACTTCAAGCTGGTCACCGAGGGCATTCGAGTGCCCGCGGGGCAGGTGTACACGGCGGTGGAATCGCCGCGCGGCGAGCTCGGCGTGCACATGGTCAGCGACGGCGGCACTCGGCCCTACCGAGTGCATTTCCGCGATCCCTCGTTCACGAACCTGCAAGCGGTGGCGGCGATGTGCGACGGCGGCATGGTCGCCGACGTGATCGCCGCCGTCGCCAGCATCGACCCCGTCATGGGCGGAGTAGACCGATGACCATGAGTCTCCCCCTTGTCCAGAACGACTCATGGAGTGCGCCTGACGCAACTCGTGGGTCGTTCTGGACGATCTCTGACAGCGAGCGGAGCGGCCGATGACCATCGAACACCCTGGCCGCGTATTCATCGACTTGACGCCGCGGCCGGACGAGCCGACCTCGCCGATCCAGGGCCGCGCGCAGTATCCGGCGGAGGTCCGGGAACGGCTGGCCGCGGACGCCGCGCGGATCGTGGCGAAGTACCCGCAGTCGCGCTCGGCGCTGCTGCCGCTGCTGCACTTGGCGCAGTCCGAGGACGGGTGCCTCACGCCGGCCGGAATCGAGTTCTGCGCAAGCCAACTCGGGCTGACCGGGGCCGAGGTGACGGCGGTGGCCACGTTCTACTCGATGTACCGGCGCGACCCCACCGGCGAGTATCTCGTCGGCGTGTGCACCAACACGCTGTGCGCGGTGATGGGCGGCGACGCGATCCTGACCACGCTGCGTGAGCATCTCGGCATCGAGCCGGGACAGACCACCGCCGACGGCAAGGTCACCCTGGAGCGGCTGGAGTGCAACGCCGCGTGCGACTTCGCACCAGCAGTGATGGTGAACTGGGAGTTCTTCGACAACCAAACCCCGGAATCCACCACAGAGCTGGTGGATTCGCTGCGGGCCTCCGAGCAGGCCACCCCGAGCCGCGGCGCGCCGCTGTGCAGCTTCCGCGAAACCTCCCGCATTCTCGCGGGCCTCCCGGATCCCCGCCCCGGCGCGGTGGACGCGGGCGGCGGCGCGGGCCCCGCCACGCTCGCGGGCCTGCGCGCCGCTGAGTCCGGCGACACGGCGCTGTCTCCGGTGCTGAGCCGCAACTGGGCCGACCACCGCTGCTGGACGCTCGATTCCTACCGCGAACATGATGGGTACCAAGGGCTTTCGCAGGCGCTGCGGATGACGCCGGACGAAGTCATCGGCGTCGTCAAGGACGCGGGCCTGCGCGGGCGCGGCGGCGCGGGCTTCCCCACCGGCACCAAGTGGAGCTTCATTCCCAAGGACGCGGCGAAGCCGAAGTACCTCGTCGTGAACGCCGACGAGTCGGAACCCGGCACCTGCAAGGACATTCCGCTCATGCTGGCCAACCCGCACGAGCTGGTCGAAGGCGTGGTCGTCGCGTCCTACGCCATCGGGGCCGAACACGCCTTCATCTACCTGCGCGGCGAGGTCGTCCCGGTGCTGCGCCGGCTTCAGGCCGCGGTCGACGAGGCTTATGCGGCGGGGTATCTGGGCCGCGACATCCTCGGCAGCGGGTACAACCTGGAGCTGGTGGTGCACGCGGGCGCGGGCGCCTACATCTGCGGCGAGGAGACGGCGCTGCTGGACTCGCTGGAGGGCCGCCGCGGCCAGCCGCGGCTGCGGCCGCCGTTCCCGGCGGTGGCGGGCTTGTACGCCTGCCCGACCGTCGTGAACAACGTGGAGTCGATCGCGAGCGTGCCCGCCATCCTGCGCAACGGCGTGGAGTGGTTCCGCTCGATGGGCACCGAGAAATCGCCCGGTTTCACGCTGTACTCGCTGTCGGGCCACGTGACGACGCCCGGCCAGTACGAGGCCCCGCTCGGCATCACCCTGCGCGAGCTGCTGCGCTACGCGGGCGGCGTGCGCGCAGGCCACCAGCTGAAGTTCTGGACCCCGGGCGGCTCGTCCACCCCGATGCTCACCGACGAACACCTCGACGTCCCCCTGGATTACGAGAACGTCGGCGCGGCGGGCTCGATGCTGGGAACCAAGGCTCTGCAGATATTCGACGAGACCACCTGCGTGGTGCGGGCAGTGCTGCGCTGGACCGAGTTCTACGCGCACGAATCCTGCGGCAAGTGCACTCCGTGTCGCGAGGGCACCTACTGGCTCGTCCGCATCCTGCGCCGCCTCGAGGCGGGCGAGGCCACGGCGGCGGACCTCGACACCCTGACCGACGTGTGCGACACGATCAACGGCAAGTCCTTCTGCGCCCTCGGCGACGGCGCCGCCGCCCCGATCCTGTCGTCGCTGCAGTATTTCCGGGACGAATACCAAGCCCACCTCGACGGCGCGGGCTGCCCCTTCGACCCCGACCAAGCCACATTGTTCGGAAGCACCGGGGGTGAGCGCTGATGGAGCAGGTGACGCTGACGATCGACGGGGTCGAGGTGTCGGTTCCCAAGGGAACGCTGGTGATTCGGGCCGCCGAACAGATCGGCGTGCAGATCCCGCGGTTCTGCGACCACCCGCTGCTGGACCCAGTCGGCGCGTGCCGCCAGTGCCTGGTGGAGGTGGAGGGACAGCGCAAACCCATGGCCTCCTGCACCATCGTCGCCACCGACGGCATGGTGGTCCGCACCCAGCAGAGCTCGCCCGCCGCGGACAAGGCCCAGCAGGGCGTGATGGAGCTGCTGCTCATCAACCACCCGCTCGACTGCCCGGTCTGCGACAAGGGCGGCGAGTGCCCGCTGCAGAACCAGGCGATGTCGAACGGCCGCCCCGAGTCCCGCTTCACGGACGCGAAACGCACGTACCCCAAGCCGATTCCGATCTCGGCCGCGGTGCTGCTGGACCGGGAGCGCTGCGTGCTGTGCGCCCGGTGCACCCGCTTCTCCAACCAGGTCGCGGGCGACCCGTTCATCGAGCTGCTGGAACGCGGCGCGCTGCAGCAGGTCGGCATCTACTCCGAAGAGCCGTTCGACTCGTACTTCTCCGGCAACACCGTGCAGGTGTGCCCGGTCGGCGCGCTGACCGGCACGTCATACCGGTTCCGGGCCCGGCCGTTCGACCTGGTGTCGACCCCGAGCAGCTGCGAACACTGCGCCAGCGGCTGCGCGCTGCGCACCGACCACCGCCGCGGCAAAGTGCTGCGGCGGCTCGCGGGCGACGACCCGGCCGTGAACGAAGAGTGGAACTGCGACAAGGGCCGGTGGGCGTTCGCCTACGCCACGCTGCCCGACCGCATCACCACGCCGCTGCTGCGCGACAAGTCCGGCGAGCTCGTCCCGGCGTCCTGGTCGCAGGCCCTGGCCGCGGCGGCCCGCGGGCTCGCCAAGGCGCGCGGCGACGTCGGCGTGCTGGTGGGCGGCCGGGCTACCGTCGAAGACGCCTACGCCTACGCGAAGTTCACCCGAGTCGCGCTGGGCAGCAACGACATCGACTTCCGCAGTCGCGCCCACTCAGCGGAGGAGGCCGACTTCCTGGCCGCCCGGGTCGCGGGCGGGCGGCTGGAAACCGGCTACGACGACGTGGACTCCGCTTCGACGGTGCTGCTGGTCGCCTTCGAGCCGGAGGAAGAGTCGCCGATCGTCTTCCTGCGGCTGCGCAAGGCCGTGCGCGCGGGCAAGACCGCGGTGCACTCGGTCGCGCCGTTCGCCTCGGCGGGGCTGCGCAAGCTCGACGGGACCCTGATCTCCGCCGCGCCGGGCACGGAAACCACGGTCGTTCAAGGGCTTTCCATCGATGCGCTCCGGGAGCCGAACGCGGTCATCCTCGTCGGCGAGCGGGCGGCGCTGACGCCGGGCCTGCTGTCGGCGCTGGCACGGCTGGCGGAGGAGACCGGCGCCCGGCTGGCGTGGATTCCGCGCCGCGCGGGCGAACGCGGGGCGGTGGAGGCCGGAGCGCTGCCCGGGCTGCTG
>JABFVX010000533.1 GCA_013362555.1 Mycobacteriaceae bacterium | reverse complement strand
GATGGACGCGCGGATCCAGTTGACGGTGGAGGACAGGAACTGCTCCAGGTTGACGCCGTGGGCGATCAGCATCTGCGCCTCGCCGACGAGGCGGACGTCGCCCGCGTCGTCGGTGTGGGTGTACACCTTGGGCCACAGCGTGTTCCGGTTCCAGTCGTCGACCGCTTCGAGCAGGCCGGGCTTCTCGTCTATCGGGTACACGCGGTCGTAGAAGGTCCGCACGATGAAGGCCTGCTCGTCGTCCGCGCCGCGGAACATGAAATAGGTGTGGAAGTCTTCCCACGGAGCGGTGAGATCCCCGTCGTCGTCCACGGCGTACTTCAGTTCCATCCCGTCCAGCAGCTGCTGGACGAGTTCCCGGTCTGGCACCACGACGGGCTTGGCCCCGAAGCTCGGATCGACGCTCACCGTCTAGATCAAAACATGCCGGTACGACCTCGTGCTATAGCAGAACCGCGGGTTGCGGTACCGGTGCAACGAGCGGACCGGTCCGAAAAATGTGCTCACAGTGGGGAACCCTGCCGCCGGCGGCTACGTCAGACTGGGTAGGACAGCGAACGAAAGGCTCCTCACTATGGCAACCCCGCCCAGTCCCGGCTCCCACGACAACTACAAAGTCATCGAGACCTACGACCTCGACAAGGACGGCACCGACGACGCGGCCGCCGTCGACCTCGACGGCGACAACAAGATCGACGCCGCCGTCGCCGACACCAACCACGACGACAAGGTCGACCTGGTCGTCTACGACGAGGACGGCGACAACAAGCCGGACCACGCGATGGCCGACACCGACTTCGACGGCCAACCGGACGCCTACCTGGTTCAGGACTCGCACGGGCAGTGGGTGGAGGACACCCACCACGACGACCACAGCTCCGCCAACGAGCACGAGGTCTGACACCGTGTCCAAGCCTTCCGGAACGACCCATGACGTGCATCCAACGCACTTCACGGGTCGTTCTGGAGGTTGCGCGGGCCGCTCGGTCATGATGGACCCATGGCCCCAGGATCAGCTCCCCGGCCCGGCCCGCCCGGGCGCGACCGCGACGAACTCGGCAGGCCTCGCAACGCCCGCCCCCGCGACGCACTCGGCAGGCCGCTGCCGCCCGGCAGCCACGGCGTCGAGCCGATACCCGAAGATCTGGACCTCGAGCCCGCCGAAGCTCTCTCCCGCGCCCAGGACCTCCTCGACCGCGGCCGGGCCTTCAACGCGCACGAGGTGCTCGAAGGCTCGTGGAAGAGCTGCCCGCCCGCGGAACGCGAACTCTGGCACGGCATCACCCAACTCGCCGTCGGCATCACCCACATCCAGCGCGGCAACGCCAAAGGCGCGCTGACCCTGCTGCACCGCGCGCAAGCCCGGCTCGCGGGCGCGGTCCCGCTGCACCGGGTCGACGCTACGGGCTTGGCGACCTACGCCCGCACCCTCATCGCCGACCTCGAGTCCGGCCTCGCTCCCGGCGCGATCCCCGCCGACCGCCTCAAACCCCGCCTCCAACTCCCCTGATCCAGCCTTCCAGAACGACCCGCGAGTTGCGTTGGACGCACGCTGTGGGTCGTTCTGGAAGGTTGGATACGGATTGGCGCAAGTGCGGTAAAAGGTTGGCCGCTTCGGGGCCAATGCGGGGTTGCGGATGGCACTGTGGTGGAGATCACCTCAAGCCCACTCACGTCAGGAGTGCGTGCGATGTCCGTTGCCGAAAGAGACGACCGCAGCCTGCCCCAAGCCAACACCGGTACCAGAGCCGCGCCCATCGTGGCGGCGGCGTCGGGCATCGCCGCGCTCGGCGGGTTGTTGTTCGGCTACGACACCGGCGTCGTGTCCGCGGCGCTGCTCTACATCGGCCCCGCCTTCGACCTGTCCAACGACATGAAACAGATCGTGGTGTCGTCGCTGCTGATCGGCGCTCTGATCGGCGTGGTCGTCGGCGGACCGGTCGCGGACCGGGTCGGACGCAAGCCGACGCTGGTCACGGTGTCAGTGGTCTTCGCCTGCGGGGCGATTGGGTGCGCCTTCACGCCGAACGTGCCGGTGCTGTTGGGGGCGCGCTTCGTGCTGGGACTGGCGATAGGGGCGTCGTCGCTGGTCGTGCCCACCTACATCGCCGAGATTGCTCCGAAACACAATAGGGGCGCACTCGTTTCGCTGCATCAACTGATGATCACGGTGGGAATTCTGGTGTCGTACCTGGTCGGATACGCCTACTCGGACTCCGAGCAGTGGCGGTGGATGCTCGGCTGGGCCGCCGGGCCCGCGGTGTTGATGTTCATCGGACTATTCGCGCTGCCGGAAAGCCCGCGCTGGTTCGTCGCGCAGCGCCGGGACGACGAAGCGCGACAAGTCCTTTTGCGCATTCGCACTCCGGAGGAGGCGGCGGCCGAACAGGCGGAGCTGGAGCAGGTGATCCACGCCGAGGCCAAGCTCAGCTACCGCGACCTGCTGGGCCGCCGCTACGGGCGCTGGGTGTCCGTCGGCATGGTGGCCGCCGCCACCAGCCAGTTCGTCGGCGTCAACGCCGTGATCTACTATGCGCCAACGATTCTGAAGGAGGCCGGCTTCGGCAGCTCGGCGGCCATTCTGGCGTCGGTCGGCATCGGCACGCTCAACGTCCTCGCCACCGTGGTGGCGGTCGCGTTCATCGACCGGCTCGGCCGCAGGCCGCTGATCCTCGGCGGGGCGTCGGTCGTGATCGCGTCGCTGGTCGCCATCGGCATTCTGTTCCTGTTCCCGCTGCGGGGCGCGGTCGGCATCGGCCTGGTCGCGATGTTGATCGTGTACCAGTCGGCCTTCGCGGTGAGCCTCGGGATGGGGATCTGGCTGTCCAACAGCGAGCTGTACCCCACTTCCGTGCGCGGCAAAGCGGCCTCGCTCGGCATCGCCTCGCACTGGGGTCCCGACCTCATGGTGTCGGTCTCGGTGCTCACCCTGATCAGCTGGATCACCGCGACAGGAGTCTTCTGGCTCTACGCCGCCGTCGGCGCGGTAGGCGTTCTCTACCTGCGCAAGTGGCTCCCCGAAACCAAGAACCGCAGCCTGGAGGAGATCGAAGCCGACCTCGCCGAACGCTCCACCGGCTAACCGACCCGCTTTACCCCGGACGCGCGCATTACCACCCGCTGCTGCGGGTGTGATTGCGCGCTTCGGGTGTAAAGCGGGCCCGATGAGGGTTGACTCCTTTATTGTGTCCGTCGTACTCTATTTTGTGTCCGTAGGACACAGATTGATGGCCACGCAGAACACGGAATCACCGAGGACACCATGCGCAACTCCACCGCTCTCATCTCCGGCGCGAGCATTGCCGGGCCCGCACTCGCGTATTGGCTCAACCGTTACGGCTTCCAGGTCACCGTCGTCGAGCGGGCGCCGGAATTGCGCCCGGGCGGCCAGGCCGTGGACTTCAAGGGCGCCACCCACCACAAGCTGCTGGAGCAGATGGGCATTCTCGACGAGGTCTACGCTCACCAGACCGGCAAGACTGACACGGTCTTCGTCGACGAAGCAGGGGTCGAGCTGGCGACGATATCCGGCGATTTCACCGGCGGCGACGTGGAGATTCTGCGCGGCGACCTGGCTCGCATCATGTACGAAAAGACCCGCGATGACTGCGAATACCTCTTCGGCGACTCGATCAGCGCGCTGACGGAAACGGCCGACGGCGTGCGGGTGGAGTTCGACAACGCCGCGCCGCGGGACTTCGACTTCGTCTTCGGCGCCGACGGGATCCACTCCCGCACAAGAAGCTTGACCTTCGGCCCGGAGGAGAAGTTCGTGACGAACTCCGGACACTTCTACTGCGTGGTCGGCGCGAGCCCGTGGCAGGACCGCCCCTCGGGCAAGCCCGCGCGCATCACCTCGTTCGGTCAGAACTCGCCGGGCAGGCTGGCCACGTCCGGCGGTGCGAAAGCACAGCAGATGTACCTCTTCTCGGCGCCCGGCCTCGAGTACGACCGCCGCGACATCGCAAGCCAGCGCCGCCTGGTCAAGGAGACCTTTGCGGACATGGGCGGCATCGTGCCCGCGATGCTCGCCGAAATCGACTCCTTCGACGACTTCTTCCTCGACGCCATCGCCAAGGTCGGCAAGCTGCCGTCCCTGCACCGCGGCCGGGTCGCCCTGGTCGGCGACGCGGCCTACGGCAACACCATGGCCGGCTTCGGCACCGGGGCGTCGCTGGTCGGCGCCTACGTTCTGGCGGGCGAACTGGCGCGCAACGCGGGCGATCACACCGCCGCCTTCGCCCGCTACGAGGAGATCATGCGCAAATACAACAAGCTCAGCGAAGGCGCCAACGCGGGCCGCTTCCTCGCCCCGAAAACCGCGCGCGGCATCCGATTCCGCAATTGGTTTCTGCACTCGCGCGCCATGAAAATGATGGAGAGGATGTCCGAGAACAGCAAGACCGTCGACCTGATCGACTACCCGGCCGCCATCACCGGCGCGTGACAACCACCCACGAACTTGTCCAGAACGACCCGTGAATTGCGCTGAACGCAATTCACGGGTCATTGTGGACAAGAGGGTGCTACTCGGCGACGGTGAATGCGGCGCGGAAGACGCCGTGGGGGTCGCGTGCGCGCTTGATGGAGCGCAAGCGGGCGAGCGTGTCCGGGTCGAACGCGTCGGCCGCGGTGTCGCCCGGCGACAGGAAGGTGTACGGCCTGCGGCCGGTCGCCTTGGCGGCGAGCGCGTCGCCCGCCTTGTTCTTGGCGGTGTGCACCGCGGCGGCGAGTTCGGGGGTGAAGGTCAGGCCCATCAGCTGGACCAAATACGGCTCGGGCAGGCTGCCGCAGGCCGCGTCGACCGGGGCCGCCAAGGCGCCGCCCAGGTGTCGGACGCCGACGACGAGCAGCGGTTCCGGCGGAGCGGCGAACAGCTGCGGCAACGCGGGCACGTCCAGGTCGGTGAGCAACTCGGTGCGCGCGGCGCTCGGCGTCGGGTCGGTCGGGTCGTTGGTGACCTCGCCGATCTCGGCGGGCGACAGCGCGCGGCGGGTGTCGGCATTGGCCCCGCCGAGGGATTCGAAGGGCCGCAACAGTTCTCGGCCTTCCTCGGCATTGCCGAGGTACGTGGCGTACATGGCGGTCATGCCGGGGGCGCCTCCCGGCGGCCGCACGCTGGAGACCCACACGGTCAACTCGTCGGGAGCGTCGGCGGTGACCGTGCGGAACGCGTCCAACACCGCCGGGCCTTGGGCCGCGGGCCAGATGATCGCGCCGCCGTACAGTGCGGGCGCCGCTACCAGCTCGAACTCCAACGCGGTGACCAGGGCGAAGTCGCCGCTGCCGCCGCGCAGTGCCCAGAACAGCTCCGGGTCGCTGTCCGCCGTGACCCGGCGCTGGTCACCGTCCGCGTCGACGACCTCCAGCGCCGTCACCCGGTCGGCCGCCATGCCGTACTTGCGGCTGAACCAGCCGACGCCCCCGCCGAGGGTGTAGCCGGTGACTCCGACGCCGGGCGAACTCCCGCACACGCCCGAAAGCCCGAGCGGCGCGGCCTGCCCCTGCACTTCGCCCCACTTCACGCCCGCGCCGACGCGAGCCGTGCGGCCCTGGATTGCAACGCCGCCCAACAGCGTGGTGCGCACCAGAATGGCGTCGTCCACGTCGCCGGACGGGCCGTGGCCTGTCGGCTGCAGGAACAGCGAGCGGCCTGCCTTGCGCGCGTAGTGCACCAGCGCGACCGCGTCCTCCGGGGTCGTCGGCTCGACCACCGCGGATACCCGCTGCACCGCGGCGCGGTTCCAGGGCTGGGCGGCGGCGTCGAACCCCTCGTCGCCGGGCAGGATCACGCGTCCGGAGACGGCCGCGCGCAGTTCGGTGTCAGTCATACGTCCTCTTTCGTCGATCATTTACGACAATACGGACAGACACAAAATGCCAGAATGACCCGTGATGTGCGTCTAACGCACATCACGGGTCATTCTGGAGGTTTGGAGCTGGGGTGGAGGCGGGTTACTTCGCCTTCTCCAGGATCTCGACGAGACGCCAGTGCTTGGTGGCCGACAGCGGTCGGGTCTCCATCAGGCTGACCAGGTCGCCGATGCCGGCGATCTGCTCCTCGTCGTGCGCCTTCACCTTGGTGGTGGTGCGGATGATCTTGCCGTACAGGGGGTGCCGGTGACGGTCCTCGAGCTCGACGACAATGGTCTTGTTCATCTTGTCCGAGACGACGTAGCCCTGGCGCACCTTGCGGCTGCCGCGGGTTTCGGTGCCTTCTTTCTGATCCACGCCCTCTACCTTCTCGCTCATGCGACGTCACCTTCCGGGCCGCCGGCAAGGCCGAGCTCGCGCTCACGCATGATCGTGTAGATCCGCGCGATCTCGTGCCGGACCACCCGCAGGCGGCGGTTGTTGTCCAGCTGCCCGGTGGCCATCTGGAAGCGGAGGTTGAACAGCTCTTCCTTCGATTCCCGCAGCTTGCCCACGAGCTCGTCGTTGGAGAGCTCGCGCAGGTCGCCCGCAGGGGTTCCGGTTGCTGATGATGCAGCCATCAGAACTGCTCCTCCCTCGTCACGATCCGGCACTTCATCGGGAGCTTGTGCATCGCGCGGCGCAGGGCCTCACGAGCGGTCTCCTCGTTCGGGTAGCTCATCTCGAACATCACCCGACCCGGCTTGACATTGGCGACCCACCATTCCGGCGAGCCCTTGCCGGAACCCATGCGGGTCTCGGCGGGCTTCTTGGTCAGCGGGCGGTCCGGGTAGATGTTGATCCAGATCTTGCCGCCACGCTTGATGTGCCGGGTCATCGCGATACGCGCCGACTCGATCTGGCGGTTGGTCACGTAGGCAGGCTCCAGAGCCTGGATGCCGAAGTCGCCGAACGACACGGCGGTGCCGCCCTTCGACGCACCCGAACGCTTCGGGTGGTGCTGTTTGCGGTGCTTGACACGCCGAGGCATCAGCATGCGTCAGCCCTCCTGAGATTCCGTCGACGCCGCGGCGGGGGCCTCCGAGGAAGCCGGAGCGGCAGCGTTGACACCGGTCGCGGTGGTGCCCGAGGCGCCGGAACGACGCGGGCGGCTCGGCCGTTCGCGACGCGGGCGGTCGCGGTCGTTGCCGGACGGCGCGGACGCGGCCGCCACCTCACGACGACCGCCCACGATGTCGCCCTTGTAGATCCAGACCTTCACGCCGATCCGGCCGAAGGTGGTCTTGGCCTCGTAGAGCCCGTAGTCGATGTCGGCGCGCAGCGTGTGCAGCGGCACCCGACCCTCGCGGTAGAACTCCGAGCGCGACATCTCCGCGCCGCCGAGACGGCCGGAGCACTGCACCCGGATGCCCTTGACGTTGGGCTGGCGCATGGCCGACTGGATCGCCTTGCGCATGGCGCGGCGGAACGCGACGCGGTTGGACAGCTGCTCGGCGACACCCTGTGCCACCAGCTGCGCCTCCGACTCGGCGTTCTTGACCTCGAGGATGTTCAGCTGGACCTGCTTGCCGGTCAGCTTCTCGAGCTCGGCGCGGATGCGGTCGGCCTCGGCGCCGCGGCGGCCGATCACGATGCCCGGGCGCGCGGTGTGGATGTCCACCCGCACGCGGTCCCGGGTGCGCTCGATCTCGACCTTCGCAATGCCCGCGCGCTCCAGTCCCTTGGACAGCAGCTTGCGGATGGCCACGTCTTCCTTGACGTACTCGGAGTACTGCTTGTCTGCGTACCAGCGCGACTTCCAGTCGGTGGTGATACCGAGCCGGAAACCGTGCGGGTTGATCTTCTGCCCCACTAGCGGGCACCTCCCTTTCGAGTGGACGGAGCCCGCCGGTCCGACTGGACGCTCTCGACCTCGATGGTGATGTGGCTGGTGCGCTTGCGGATCCGGAAGGCCCGGCCCTGCGCGCGCGGCTGGAACCGCTTCATGGTCGCGCCCTCGTCCACGTACGCCTTGGCGATGACCAAGGTGTTCACGTTCAAGCCGAGGTTGTTCTGCGCGTTGGCCGCCGCCGAGGCGACGACCTTCGCGACCGGCTCGCTCGCGGCCTGCGGCGCGAACTTCAGGATCGACAGGGCCTCGGTGACCGACTTGCCGCGAACCAGGTTCACGACGCGGCGCGCCTTCATCGGGGTGACCCGGACGTGCTTGGCGATCGCCCGAGCAGTGCGGTTTTCAACTGGTGTAGTCATTACCGCCCCTTCGCTTCGCTCAGCGGCGATGCCGCGCTGCATTCAATGTGGCTCTTCGCTTCGCTCATCGCCGCTTGCTCTTCCGGTCGTCCTTGATGTGACCCTTGAAGGTCCGGGTCGGCGCGAACTCGCCGAGCTTGTGCCCGACCATGTTCTCCGAGACGAACACCGGCACGTGCTTGCGGCCGTCGTGCACCGCAAAGGTGTGCCCGATGAAGTCGGGGATGATGGTGGACCGACGCGACCAGGTCTTGATGACCTGCTTCGTGTTCTTCTCGTTCTGCACGTCCACCTTTTTGAGCAGGTGGTCGTCGACGAACGGTCCCTTCTTCAGACTGCGTGGCATCGACTACTCCTAGCGCTTCTTGCCGGTCTTGCGGCGGCGGACGATGAGCTTGTCGCTCGGGCGGTTGGGCTTGCGGGTCCGGCCTTCCGGCTGGCCCCACGGCGACACCGGGTGGCGGCCACCCGAGGTCTTGCCCTCACCGCCGCCGTGCGGGTGGTCGACCGGGTTCATCACGACACCACGGACGGTCGGGCGCTTGCCCTTCCACCGCATGCGGCCTGCCTTGCCCCAGTTGATGTTGGACTGCTCGGCGTTGCCGACCTCGCCGACGGTGGCGCGGCAGCGCACGTCGACGCGGCGGATCTCGCCGGAGGGCATACGCAGCGTCGCGTACGGGCCCTCCTTGCCCAGCAGCTGGATGCTCATGCCCGCGGACCGAGCCAGCTTGGCGCCGCCGCCCGGGCGCAGCTCCACCGCGTGCACGGTGGTACCCGTCGGGATGTTGCGCAGCGGCAGGTTGTTGCCCGGCTTGATGTCGGCCGTGGGGCCCGACTCGATGCGCTGGCCCTGCTCGATGCCCTTCGGCGCGATGATGTAGCGCTTCTCGCCGTCGACGAAGTGCAGCAGCGCGATGTTCGCGGTCCGGTTCGGGTCGTACTCGATGTGAGCGACCTTGGCCGGGATGCCGTCCTTGTCGTTGCGGCGGAAGTCGATCAGCCGGTAGGCGCGCTTGTGGCCGCCGCCCTTGTGGCGGGTGGTTATGCGGCCGTGCGCGTTGCGGCCGCCCCGGCCGTGCAGCGGACGGATCAGCGACTTCTCCGGGGTGGTGCGGGTGATCTCGGCGAAGTCCGAGACGCTCGCGCCACGGCGGCCGGGGGTAGTCGGCTTGTATTTACGGATAGCCATGAGTTCTTCTCAGCCTCTCTGAACCGGCCGCCTAGGCGGTCGGTCCTCCGAAGATCTCGATGGGCTTGCTGTCGGCCGAGAGGGTCACGAGCGCGCGCTTGGTGCTCTTGCGCTGCCCGTAACCGAACCGGGTCCGCTTGCGCTTGCCCTGACGGTTGGCGGTGTTGACGCTGGTCACCTTCACGCCGAAGACCTTCTCGACAGCGATCTTGATCTGCGTCTTGTTCGCGTCCGGGTGGACCAGGAAGGTGTAGGTGCCTTCCTCGACCAGCCCGTAGGACTTCTCCGAGATGACCGGCGCGAGCAGGATGTCGCGGGGGTCGGCTTGGACCTGAATCTGACCGGTGGTCACTGGGCTTCTCCCTCCTGGGCGCTCTCGGAAGCCCCGTGCACGAAGGTGTTCAGGGCCTCGACCGAGAACACCACGTCGTCGCTGTAGAGGACGTCGTAGGTGTTCAGCTGGTCCGGCGCGATGGCGTGGACGTTCTGCAGGTTCGCGAGGCTCTTCCACGACGCGACATCCTCGCGGCCGAGGACAACCAGGACCTTCTTGCGGTCCGACAGCTCGGACAGGAAGCTCTTGGCCGACTTGGTCGACGGAACCTGGCCGGGGACCAGCTCCGTGACCACGTGGATGCGCTCGTTGCGGGCCCGGTCCGACAAGGCCCCGCGCAGCGCGGCGACCTTCATCTTCTTGGGCAGGCGCTGGGTGTAGTCGCGCGGCTGCGGACCGTGCACGGTGCCACCGCCGGTGAACTGCGGCGCCCGGGTCGAGCCCTGGCGGGCGTTGCCGGTGCCCTTCTGGCGGTACGGCTTGCGGCCGCCGCCGGAGACCAGGCCCCGGGTCTTGGTAGAGTGCGTGCCCTGGCGGGCCGCGGCCTGCTGCGCGATGACCACCTGGTGCATCAGCGCGATGTTCGCGGTCACGTCGAAGATCTCGGCGGGCAGCTCAACGGTGCCGTTGGTCTTGCCGCCGGGAAGCTTCACCGGCAAGGTCAAGTTGACGGTTGTGTTCACGGTGTCGGTCGTCATGCCCGGGCACCACCCTTCACTGCGCTCTTGACGATCACGACGGCGCCCTTGCGGCCCGGGATCGCACCCTTGATCAGCAGCAGACCGTTCTCCGCATCCACCTTGTGGATGCTGAGGTTCTGCGTCGTCACACGGTCGTTGCCCATCCGACCCGCCATCCGCATGCCCTTGAACACGCGGCCGGGGGTGGAGCACCCGCCGATGGAGCCGGGGCGGCGGTGCACGGCCTGCGCGCCGTGGCTATCGCCCTGGCCGCGGAAGCCGTGCCGCTTCATGACGCCGGCGTAGCCCTTCCCCTTGCTGGTGCCGGTGACGTCGACATAGCCGCCCGCCTCGAACTCGTCGGCGGAGATCTCCTGGCCGACCTCGAACTTCGAGGCGTCGGCGACCCGGATCTCGGCGACGTGGCGGCGCGGCGTCACGCCCGCCTTGGCGAACTGGCCCGCGACCGGCTTGGTGACCCGGCGCGGGTCGATCGCGCCGTAGGCCAGCTGGACGGCCGAGTAGCCGTCGCGCTCGACGGTGCGGATCTGGGTGACGACGTTCGGACCCGCCTTCACGACGGTGACCGGGACGACCCGGTTCTTGTCGTCGAAGACCTGGGTCATGCCCAGCTTGGTCCCGAGCAGGCCCTTTGCGGGCCGGTTCTTGTTGTCAGTCATGTGCCCCGGCCTCACTGAATGTTCACGTCGACGCTGGCGGGCAGATCGATGCGCATGAGCGCGTCGACCGTCTTCGGCGTCGGGTCGAGGATGTCGATAAGGCGCTTGTGCGTACGCATCTCGAAGTGCTCGCGCGAGTCCTTGTACTTGTGCGGCGAACGGATGACGCAGTACACGTTCTTCTCGGTCGGCAACGGCACCGGCCCGACGACGCGGGCACCCGTACGGGTGACCGTCTCGACGATCTTGCGCGCGGATGCGTCGATCGCCTCGTGGTCGTAGGCCTTGAGCCTGATGCGGATCTTCTGTCCCGCCACGCTAGCTGTCCTTACTGTCGGCGCTGGTTGTACTAGCCGTCTGGTGCGATCGCGGGAGCGGAGCCTGCGGAGCGACCCGCAGGCACAGCGCCCGATCACCTTGGTGCGTTCGGTGCAGCCCCCAGAAGCACGACAGTTCACGTCCACGACCGAGCCCGCTGTTTTGGCACAGCTCGATCCGTTGCCGCTGTTCATCTGTCATGGTTCTCCGGCCCACGCGGTCGGGCGTGTCGCCCCTCCGCTCATTCCGGTGCCCTGGAGGTTTTCACCTTGCCGGGCTTGGAACGCCTGGTCCGGCGGCGTTCTCTCGAACGCCTGGAGTTCTGCTTTTGCCTGGTCCAGGCCGCACAAAGGCGCGACCCTTCACAAGGCAACCCGAACAGTATGCCCTAGGCCTCGGTCAACCGCAAACCACCCCGCCCGGAACACCCCCGGGGTCGCATCCGACGCACGTCACGGTTTATTTCGAGACAGAACTTACTCCATAGTAAGATCCGGGCATGGCGAATGAGACCGCCACCTACCGTGGGTGGAAGAGACTTCCCGACAACTGGTTCGGACACACGGTGTTCTCCTTGGGCATGGTCGCGCGAGTGCCCTATTTCGGCACGGTCGTACCGCAGGTCGTGGTGCTGGAACCGGGTCGCTGCGAGGTGGTGGCGCCGAAGTGGTTCGGCGTGTGGAACCACTTGCACACGTTCCATGCCATCGCCGCCTGCAACTTGGCCGAGGTGGCCATGGGCATGCTCTGCGAGGCCACGGTGCCGACCAGCCACCGCTGGATCCCCAAGGCGATGAACGTGCAGTACACCGCCAAGGCCACCAGCGCACTGCGCGCCGTCGCGAAACTGCCCGAGGTCCCGGACTTCGCGGCGGTCGCGGCGGGCCGCGACTTGGTGGTGCCGATCAGCATCGTGGACAAGAGCGGCAAGGAAGTCGTGCACGCCGAGATCACCACCTGGATTACGCCGAAATAGCGTTGCAGGATAGGGGTGTGAACTTTTCGGATGAGGAGCGGGACGCCCTGCGGGACGCGGCGTTCGGGGCGTTGGCGCTGGTCTGCGCCGCCGACCCGGGGGTGTTGGCCGCCATGCGTGAGGAGCAGGCCGGAGTGGCCGTCTTCGCGACCGCGCCGCGCGAGCTGGCGGTCCTGCTGACCGGCGGCATGCCGCTGCTGCCCAAGGGCGATCCGGCCGCCGCCGAAGCCGCGGTGCTGGCGCGGCTGACCGCGGCAGGCGTGCTGCTGCGAGCCAAGGCTCCGCACTGGGTGCAGCCCTATCGCAACGCCGTCGAGGAGGCGTGCTTGCGCGCCGCCCAAGCCTCCAACGGCACCAGCGACACCGAAGCCGCCGCCATCGACAAGGTCCGCCAAGCTCTGGCCCGATGACCTCCAGACCAATGACCTCCAGAATGACCCGTGACGTGCACTGAACGCACGTCACGGGTCAATGTGGAGATGCGACTCTTGACCCTCACATCGTGTGAGGCCGGAGACTGGGTGTGTGACCGACCCTTCGAAGCTGATGTCCATCGGCCGGTTCTCCGCGCTCAGCCGGATCAGCGTCCGGATGCTGCGGCACTACGACGCGAGCGGGGTGCTGGTCCCGGCGGTCGTCGACAGCGTCAGCGGCTACCGCTGGTATTCGCCCGACCAGTTGGGCGAGGCGAGCCGGATCCGGCAGTTGCGCGACGTCGGCTTCGGCGTGTCCGCCATCGGAGCCCTGCTCGCCGTCCGCGGCACCGCCGCCTACGCCGACGCGCTGCGGTCGCAGCGCGTCGCGCTGGTGGACGAGGCCGCCACGGCCAGACACCGGCTTTCACTCATCGAGCGCATGCTCGTCCAGGAATCTGAGGAGCACTTCATGGTGTCCGACGTCGACATCGAACTGATCGACCTCCCGCCGCAGACGCTGGTCTCGGTGCGGGGCACGCTGCCGGAGTACGCCGCCGAGGGCGAGTTGTGGGCGCGACTGATGCCCGAGCTGCAGCGCCAGGGCATCGCCCCGGTCGGGCCGGGCGGATGCATCGAACACAACGGAGAGTTCCGCGAATCCGACGTCGACGAGTCGGTGTTCCTCGAAGTCGAGCCGGGCGCCGAGGCCGAGGAACCGCTGACCGTGCTGCGGTTCCCGGCCCGCC
>JABFVX010000151.1 GCA_013362555.1 Mycobacteriaceae bacterium | reverse complement strand
GAGGGTTCGCCTAGTGGCCGAGGGCGGCGGTCTTGAAAACCGCTAAGGCAGCGATGTCTTCCAGGGTTCGAATCCCTGACCCTCCGCCAAATGACCTCCATAAACGCAGGTAGGGGCCGGTTTCCACAGGGTTGTGGATACCGGCCCCTACTCGTACGGGTGTCCGACTGTGACGGCTGATGTCCGGCCGTCCACGGCCATTCACGGACAATACGCGGACAAAGATCAACCCTCTTCGGGCTGGTCAGGCTCCGATTCTGGCGGAGCCACGGACAGATCTGGCGTCCCGAAAGCGTTGCCGAGACGTCGGCGCGCTTCCTCGTCCTGGCCCACGATGCACTTGGCGTACACGCGCAGCAGTACCTCAAGGCTGTGACCAGCCCACGCCGCCACCTGCGTCGGCGGCACGCCCGCGTTCAGCCAGGTCGAGACGGCGGCGTGCCGCAGGTCGTACGGTCGCTTGGCCAGCGGCGACGCGACCTCCGCAGGTGTCAGCGCCTCCTTACGGGCGGCCTCCCAGATCGCCAGGTAGCGCGCCTCCTCGATGTCGCCACCCTGCGGGCCGACGAACAGCCGCCCGCCCCGCCCAACGCCGAAACGCTCGATGTGCGTGCGGAGCAGGTGCACGAGGTCGGGGTGCGCGGGAACCTCGCGGGTGTCGTCCTCGGCTCGGTGCTTCAACTCCCGTGCTTCCCGCGAAGTACCGGAGTCGTTCCACCGGGCACCTGCGCGGGGCATCGAGCGTTCCAGCAGTAGTTCGCCGATGCCCTCCGCCGGTGCCGAGATGATGCACGCGTCGCGGAACGCGATCGCCTCGGCCGGCCGCAGGGCGGCGTAGTACATGAGCGCAAAGAACGCCACGAGGCGCTGCCCGAGCGGCCCCGATGGACCGTCATGGCCTAGTTCTCCGACCGCCGCGATCAACCGTCTGAACTGCTCGGGGTTGACCACCGATCGGCGGTCGATCGTGCCGCTGGACTTCACGGCCTTCACCTTCACTATGGTCAGCGGGTTCGCCGAGACGACGCCCAGCTCGACCGCGTACTCGAACATGTTGAACAGCACTGCGCGCCGCCTGGCGTAGGTCACCGGGGCGACCTTGCCCCGGCCGTCGAGCCGCTGTCCGATCGTGGCGAGCATGTGCCTGACCAGCGCCGGGCCACGCGTACGGTGCTCGAACTCCGACAACGGCAACGAGTGCCGTTCCAGCCAGCGCAGCGCCGAGCGGATTGCGGGCGGCGGATCACCAGCCTTCTGCGCTGGCGGATCGCAGGTCCACTGGTAGACGGCGGCCCGTAGGTCCTTCTCGTCGGGGTGCGGGATGTCCGTTCGGATCAGTGCCGGTGCGACGGTCTTGAGCGCGTCGGCGACGGACCGTCGCGAGTTGCCGGGACTGTCGGGCCACTTCATGGCCACGTAGCGGGTCAGTAGTTCGTAGCAGCTCACTCGGGAGCGCTCGCGGAGCATGGGCAGGGGCAATCCGGTGTCCACATCGAACGGGACGCCGTCGCGTTGGTAGCTCACGAGCTTCGAGCGGAACGCGTCTGCGAGCGCGTAGGTCTTGAACGTGTCGTGCTGCTCCTGGCCGCCGACCATCCACCGAACCGAGTGACTCGATCCACGTGAACGGATCTTCCAGATCTTCACATCATGCGACGTCAGCGGCTCGTCGTCGGGTCGCTGTGCGGCGGTGCGGCGTCGGCTCACGCGGCGTCCTCCAGTGATTCGAGCCAGCGATCCAGCTCAGAGCGTCGGATGCGGCGTTCGCCGTTCGGCAGGCGGTAGGACTTCGGCGCGATTCCCTTCGCGCGCCAGTCGTAGAAGGTGGACCGGGTGACCTTGAGCTTGGCCATGACTTCCTTGATCGTCAGTTCCTCATCGTCGCTACGGTTCGGCATGCGGGTGGTGGTTGCCATGAAGGGTGCGCTCCTTTTGCCTGGTCAGAGGTGTTGGGAGTGGCTCCGGCGCGCACCGATGGGGTCGCGCCGGGGCGTCATGGTGTGTGACCTGCGGCGCGCTGGTTTGCGGCCGGAGGCGGGGCGGGCCTCGTGTAACCCGCTGAGAGCCACGGAGAGCCAAGATCTTCGCCCTCTGATACATAGACCTAGGGCCGGATTGGCTGTGTGGCGGTCGGGTCACCGGTTCACCGCCGCTGTCGCCGTCGTCGCGTCGGTTCCGTTGGCGATCACGGTGGGGTGGGCGAGGTAGCCGGGTGAGGGTCGTCGGCCGGGGCCGCTGCGTTCGGGTTGGGCCTCGGCGCGGATGTAGCCATGGGTTTCGAGCAGGGTCAGGCCGGGGTCGAGGTCGCCGACCTTGCGGAAGCGTCCTCGGTGGACGCCGGAGAACAGCTCGCGTTTGGTGAACCGGGCGGCCTGGTTGGCCTCGATCCAGGCGAGCAGGGCGCGGGCGTCTTCGGTGACGGGATCTGCGCCCATGTCGTCGAACGCGCCGAGGGCGTGCTCGGCGAAGTAGCGGCCGAGAGCGATCGCGCGCCGGACGGTGTCGGCGGTGATGGGCTTGCCCCAGCCGTCGCGCAGGTGTTCGGCCAGGTGCAGCAGCCCGGCGAGACGGACGACGGCACCGGTGTACTTGCTGGCCCAGTCCACGATGTGCGACCACTCGGCCCCGGGTCGAAGCCGCGGTTCCACGTCGCGTTCGACGTCGAGGATCAGCGCGTTCGCCTCAGGCGTCAGCGGCAGCACGGCGGGATCGGTCCACTCGGCGAGCGAGGCGACCATGGCGGTGAGGTTGCGGGTGTAGGTGTCGTTCACCTGGTCGGGGACGGGGTCGGTGCCGATCTCCCGGTATCCGACCGTGTTGACCGGCACGGCGAACAGGATGCGGGCGAGCAGGCCCTTTCCCCGGAACCCCGGCATCTGCGCGATGTTGCGCAGCACCTCGGGCTGTACGGCCAGGCCGAGCGTGAGGGCCGGGTTGTCGATGTGCTCGTCGCGGGAGCGCCGGTTGACCCGCATCATGTCCCCGGCGTGACCCTTGAGGAACAGTTCCAGGTTGGGGGTGCCGCTGTAGCGCCCGGCGAGGATGGAGAAGATCCCGCCTTCCGCCGAGAGCACCGCCAACCTGCCGCCCTGCTCGGCGAGGATGGTGGTTGCCGTCTCCGGGGTGACGTCGTCGGCGATGAGCTGAGGCTGGACCGGGATGGTGATGGCCTCGGCTTGCATCGCGGCGGCCGACGCCTCGGCCATCAGGTTGTCGCCTGCGCCGGTGGCCGAGTTGGCGGCGGCGACGGCGGCGCGTTCGGCGGCCTGGGTGGCGACGCGCAGGGCCAGCGCCGCTTCGGTGATCATCGGCCGGGTGGTCTCGATCAGGCCGCGTTCGGCGGCGAGCAGCGGGGCGGTGATCGCCTTGAACACCGGGCTTTTGCGGCTGCCCGGGGGCAGCACGGTCACGAGGTAGAGGTTCACCGGTTCGGTCCACGAGCCGCGTACCTCGACCACGGCCCGCCCGCCGGCCGCTGTCGACAGCGCGGCGAGGGCGATGCACCCGGCCAGGTCGACCGGGGTTTGGGTGAAGTGCGCGACGGCGGTGACCATGTCGGCCAGCCAGCCGGGCAGCACCTCGACGGGGAACGCGGGTAGGTGTCGGCGTGCGCCGAGCGGGATCGGCGCGGGCCACGTCTCGCCCGGTGCTGTGTCGAGCAGCGCGCGGCCGGTGTCGAGTAGATCGGCGGGGTCGGTGCCGCTTGCGGCGGCGGCGGTGAGGCGCATGCCGAGCAGGGCCAGGCGTCGGCGTTTGGCGTGCTCGGCGACGATCGCTGAGTAGTGGGTGCCGTTGGCGGTGGTCGGCACGGACGCGATGAGGGTGTGGAGGTAGTCGGCACCGCCGACGCGTTGAAGCTCCCCGG
>JABFVX010000234.1 GCA_013362555.1 Mycobacteriaceae bacterium | reverse complement strand
GGTAGTCGCCTTGGGCTGGCAGCAATTCGTGCGCGCCAATCCGCCGATGCCGCCCGGCCCGCTGGACCCGAGAGAGTACCCGGGTGCGGCGGCGCTGCTGAATCACGCGCCGACGCCCAAGGCCCGCATGCGGCCGACGGTGTTCGAAGGCCCCGTCGATCTGCCGATGACCACCTTCCAGCACTGCATCACCCCGAACCGCGAGGTGCTCTCGTGCGAGTACGGGGACTTGCGGGCCACCCGCACCATCGCCCTGGTCGGCAGCTCGCATCCGGAGAACTGGCTGCCCGCCTTCGAACTGCTCGGCTTGCAGCACCATTTCAAGGTCGTGACGTACGTGAAGATGGGCTGCCCGCTGACGCTGGTCGACCTGCCCAGCTACGCGGCGACCGCATTCCCGGAATGCCGGAAGTGGTCCGAAGACGTCCTCGACCGGCTGGCTGCCCGCCGCCCGAACTGGGTGTTCACGATGGGCACCCGCCAGCTGCTGGACGACGGCGACAACACGCCGCCGGAATTCGTCGACGTCTGGTCGGCGCTCACGCGACGCGGGCTCAACGTCATGGTCATGCGCGACACCCCGTGGCTGCGACGCAGCGGGGTCTACTTCCGGGCGGTGGACTGCCTGGCACGCGGCGGCAGCGGCGTCAGCTGCGGGATGCCGAGATCCGGGGCTTTCGGGCCGGTGAACCCGGCAGCCGGGCCCGCCGGCGCGTTCCCGCGGGTGTTCCCGCTCGACCTCACCGACGCCTTCTGCGGTCCGACCCAGTGCCGCTCCGTCGTCGGCAACATGCTGGTCTACCGCGACGAGCACCACATCACGGCCAGCTACATGCGCACGATTGCCCCCGCGCTCGGCAGCCGCGTCGGCGCCATCACCCGCTGGTGGTGACCCGGTCGGTCAGGTCCGAGCGTGGGCGCGGCGGGTCAGCTCCGCGATGAGTTCGTCCTTGTCGAAGTCGGCCAGCACCTCGGGGAAGGTGAAGTCCTCCAGCAGCAGTCCGGTCATGCCGAGAAACATCACGACCACGGTCAGGTCGTCGCTCGGCAGTCCGGCCTGGCGGTTGAAGTCCAGGCTGCCGCGCAGGTTGTAGGCGAATATCTCGGCGAGCGCGGCGTGCAGTTCGGGACGGCGGGTCGCTTCGAGCCGCAGTTCGAGCACCGCCAGGTAGCACGAGCGATTGTCGTGCATGTGACGGTACAGCGACCGCATCAGGTCGACCTCGAGCTCTTCTGACGGACCGAATTTTTCGGTCGCCTCCAGTCCCGCGTCGATCCGCTGCAGGCGGTCCCGGGTGCGCTCCACAGCTTGAAGCAGCAAGGCGTCCCGATTGGGGAAGTAGTTCGATGCCGTCCCGCTGGGCACCGCGGCTTCCTTGTCTATGGCACGGAAAGTCAGGCCGCGCGAACCCTCCGCGGCGAGCACCTCGATAGCCGCGTCGAGCAGCGCGGTGCGCCGCTCTGTGTTCTGCCGCATTTTTCCTCCACATTGGGGATTGACACCACTACGGGCACAGTACTACATTCGTAACCACTACGGACGAAGTACTACGAATGAAGCTTCAGGAGGTATCGATGCCCGCCCATCGCCAGTCCCCGTTCCAGTCGATCCGGACCGCCCCCAAGCCCAAGTCGGTCCCCCGCCCCCGCCCGCTGCCTAAACCTGGCTCCCGGCGGTGACCACCGACCCGAACGACTGTCCAGAATGACCCGTGACGTGCGTCAGGCGCACGTCACGGGTCATTCTGGACAGTCCGGCCGAACCCGCGTTGGGCCCTGTGCTGCCTCCAGAGGAGAATGGCGAGGTGCACTCTGTCGCCATGGGGGAAACGCGCGTGCGAATCGGGCCGTATCCGGTCGATCCGCCGGTGGTGCTCGCCCCGATGGCCGGGATCACCAATCTGGCATTCCGCAAACTGTGTCGCGAGTTCGGCAGTTCGACGGCCATCTACGTCTGCGAGATGATCACCGCCCGCGCGGTGGTCGAGCGCAACGCGAAGACACTGCACATGATGGCGTTCGACAAGGACGAGAGCCCCCGCTCGATGCAGCTCTACGGGGTGGACCCGAAGACCCTAGGCGAAGCCGTGCGCATCATCGCGGGCGAAGGGTGGGCCGACCACATCGACATGAACCTCGGCTGCCCGGTGCGAAAGGTCACGCGGCTCGGCGGAGGTTCGGCGCTGCCCTACAAGCGCCGACTCTTCGCTCGGATCGTGCGCGAAATGGTCGCCGCCGCGGGCGACGTCCCGGTCACCTTCAAATTCCGCATCGGCATCGACGACGAGCACCACACCTACCTCGACACCGGCCGCATCGCCGAAGCCGAAGGCGCGGCAGCGGTCGCACTGCACGCGCGCACGGCCGCCCAGCTCTACTCCGGCGTCGCGGACTGGTCCGCCATCGCCCGACTGAAAGAAGCCGTCACCACCATCCCGGTGTTGGGCAACGGCGACATCTTCACCGCCGACGACGCGCTGCGCATGATCGCCGAAACCGGTTGCGACGGAGTAGTAGTCGGCCGCGGCTGCCTCGGCCGCCCCTGGCTCTTCGCCGAGCTCAGCGCAGCCCTGCGCGGCGAACCCGCGCCCGAGGGACCCACCCTCGGCAAGGTCGGCCGGATCCTGCACCGCCACGCCGCCCTCCTGGTCGAACACGACGGCGAGGACAAGGCCATGCGCGACATCCGCAAACACA
This sequence comes from Mycobacteriaceae bacterium, assembly GCA_013362555.1. Lineage (GTDB taxonomy): Bacteria > Actinomycetota > Actinomycetes > Mycobacteriales > Mycobacteriaceae > JABFVX01. The sequence goes on along the minus strand of JABFVX010000234.1, from coordinate 1,172 downwards.
TGGCCTGGTATCTCATGGGCTTCCCCGTCGGCAGCGAACTCCGCCGCCGATTCGCCACCGTCTCGAGCCTCACCCACATCGAAGACCTCGTCGGACAACTCGACCCCGAGATCCCGTTTCCCACCGACGCCGCCACCGGCCCCCGCGGCCGCCAGGGCTCCCCCCAAACCAAAGTCGCCCTCCCCGACGGCTGGCTCGACGACCCCCAAGACGACACCGTCCCCACCGCCGCCGACGTCATGCACTCCGGCGGATAACGACCCACCCACTCGGGAGACCGCACACTTTCCTCGGAAATTGCGCACTTGCGCCGATTTTCCGCGCAAAGTGTGCGCTCTACGGACTTGCACTCCTCGCCCTCATGCTCGGCGGGAATCAAGCGATCTGGTACATGCGGTGGTCGATGTGGTTGGGGGACAGTTCTACGTAGCCCAGGATGACGATCGCGTTGAGCCAAGCGTAGGCGGGGATGGCCGTCTCGAACTTGGGGGTCATGCGGATATAGCTCTGCTCGAACGGGATCGGCTCACCCGCGTCGAGGCGGGACCGGCCGTCGGGCGGGACTACCGAGACACCGCGCGATTCGTAGTGGATGAGGGCGCCGTCGTCGGTGCGCAGCGTCGCGTGGACGTCGAGGCGGCCGGCGCTGTCGTCGCCCACCGTCACCCAGTCGCCGCCGCCCGGCAGCAGGCGTCCGCGCAGCCGCGGGCCCGTGACGACGCCGGAACGGACGATGTAGGTCAGCCGCGTGCCGAGCGGCGTGCGGATCACCTGCGCGGGCTCGAGGTCGATGCTCAGGTCGCAGAGGTGCTCGGCGGGCAGCGCGGCGAGGGGCGGCCGGTCGAGCAGCGGCGTGACGTGCGCGGCCCTCATGCCACCGCCGCCTTGGCCTGGGCGTGGTCGAAGAAGGTGTCTTTGCGGGAGACGAGCCCGTCATCGGACACCTCGACAATGTCGAGACAGTGGAATCCGCGGCGCGTCCCGTCTTCGGAGTCGAAGGTCAGCGTCCAGTCGAGTACCCAGTGCGCAGGCCCGAAGAGCAGGCGGTGGGTCTCGCAGCCGAAACCCGGGTAGAACGCAAGCACGCGGGCGAACTCGGCGCGCAGCGCCTCGCGGCCTGCCACGGCCTGGATGCGGCCGTGGCTCTGGAACTGCGAGTCCGCGGTGTGCAG
>JABFVX010000477.1 GCA_013362555.1 Mycobacteriaceae bacterium | reverse complement strand
AGGCCTGAGGTGCGCTCGACGCCCTTCGCGGGGTGTTGCGGAGGTTCGAATCCGTGACCGCGGCGCTGCGCCTGACGTTGTCGTGGCTGACCGTGCTGCCGGTGCGCGGCCCGGAGCGGGTGGACCGCGCGGTGGCCGGACCGGCCATCGCGCTCGCTCCGCTGGTCGGCGCGCTGCTGGGCGCGGCGGCGACCGGGGTGGCGTGGCTGGTGCACGACAGGCTGCCCGCGACGCTGGTCGGGCTGTTGACGGTGGCGGTGTTGCTGTCGGCCACCCGCGGGATGCACATCGACGGCCTCGCCGACACGGCTGACGGACTGGGCAGCTACGCGGCGCCGGAGCGGGCGCGCGAGATCATGCGCAGCGGCAGCGCCGGGCCGTTCGGGGTGGCTGCCGTGGTGTTGTCGATAGGGGTGCAGGCCGCGGCGTTCGGTGCGCTCGCCGACGCGCACCGGTGGCTCGCGCTCGGCTGCGCCGTGGCGGCGGGCCGGGTGGCGGTCGTGATGGCCTGCCGAACCGGATGGCCCGCGGCCGAAGGTTCGGGTTTCGGCGCCATGGTCGCTGAAACCCAGAGCACCACAAGGTATCTCGGTTGGTCCGCGGTCCTGTGGGCGGCCTCGGCGTGCGCGCTGCCGGACGGGCGCTGGGCAGCTCAGGGCACGCTTGCGGCGATTGTCCCGCTCCTCGCCGCCTGGATGCTCGCCCGCCACTGCGTGCGTCGCTTCGGCGGGATGAGCGGCGACGTGCTCGGCGCGGCGGTGGAGCTGACAGTCGGGCTGTACGCGGTCATCGCCGCGTTCGGCGCCGGGTGATACGTCCCGGACTACGCTTCCCCTCGTTGGGAACCTTCGACAATGAAGGCGCCAGTGCCACCCGACATATGAGGGGTATCCGACATGGACCCAAGTTCGATTCTTTCGGCCATCCTGAGCGCGGGCAGCAGTGTCCTGAGTCTGGGCAGTTCTCTGCTCAGTCTCGCCCGCTGACCGACGGCTTCCCACTGCGACCCGCGCTCCCGGACATCCGGGGGCGCGGGTCGCGATCTAGGCTTGCTGCATGTCGCAGGACCGCCTCTACTTCCGCCAGTTGCTCGCCGGGCGTGACTACGCCGCCGGAGATCCGATCGCCGCGCAGATGCGCAATTTCGCGTATCTGATCGGAGACCGGGAGTCGGGGGAGTGCGTCGTGGTCGACCCGGCCTATGCCGCGGGTGATCTGGTGGACGCGGCCGAGGCCGACGGCATGAGCGTCAGCGGGGTGCTCGTCACGCACCACCACCCGGACCACGTGGGCGGCACGATGTTCGGATTCACGCTGCGCGGGCTCAAGGACATGCTGGAGCGGGTCCAAGTGCCGGTGCACGTCAACGCGACCGAACTCGACTGGGTCGCGGGCATCACCGGGGTCGCGCCGAGCGAGTTCACCGGGCACGCCCACGGCGACACCGTCACCGTCGGCAGCGTCCCCATCGAACTGCTGCACACCCCCGGCCACACCCCGGGCAGCCAGTGCTTCCTGGTGGACGGCAAGCTCGTCGCGGGCGACACCCTGTTCCTCGAGGGCTGCGGCCGCACCGACTTTCCCGGCGGCGACTCCGACGAGATGTACCGCAGCCTGCGCCAGTTGGCCGCCCTCTCCGGCGATCCCGTCGTCTATCCAGGACACTGGTACTCCGCCGAAGCCAGCGCCCCGCTGTCCGAGGTCCGCACGTCCAACTACGTCCTGCGGCCCCAGTCTCTCGAGGAGTGGCGCGTGCTCATGGGCGAGCCGGTGCGCTGACACCTGTCCGGATGCGTCCTTTCGCTAAACAGTTTGAATGCAGGACGCGTTCAGGACAGACTTTGCCCATGTTTGTCGGCACTCTTGCTTTCGACCTTCTGCTCGGCGACGTTCATTCGCTCAAGGAGAAGCGCTCGGTCGTCCGTCCCATCGTCGCCGAGCTGCGCCGGCGGTTCACCGTCTCGGTCGCCGAGACCGGTCACCAGGATCTGCACCGTCGGGCCGAGATCGGCGTCGCGGTGGTGTCAGGTGATCCCGGTCATCTCAAAGAGGTCCTTGACCAGTGTGAACGCTGGATGGCGGCCCGGCAGGAGGTCGAGCTGCTGTCCGTGCGGCACCGCATTCACGGACCTGACGACTGACCCCCTAACGCCGCTAACTGACTCGGCGGTAATGTCCTGCTATGGCACACGCACCAACGGCACAGGCCGCGATCGACATCCACGCCCCCGCCGAGCACGTCTACGACATCATCGCCGATGTCACCACCCTGCCCGACTGGGCCGCGGAGACGACCCGCTGCATCTGGCTCGACGGGGCCGCCGGGCCTGCCGTCGGCGCCCGCTTCAAAGGGATCAACCAGCACAACGCGCGCAAGTGGTACACCGTCTGCACGGTGACCAAAGCCGAGCGCGGCGCCGAGTTCGCCTTCCAGGTCAAGGTCTTCGGCTTCCCGTCGGCCAAATGGGGCTACCGCCTCGAGCCCACCGAAACCGGCTGCCGCGTCACCGAATACACCCGGCGCGGCGAGCCGCGCTGGATTGCGGTGTGGGTCAATCGGATCCTGTTCGGCATCCGCGACCGCGACGAGCACAACCAGCAGAACATCGAGCGCACCCTCGCCGCCCTCAAGGTTCGCGCGGAGAAGGCCGCGGTCTAGAACGTCCGGAATGACCCATGGGCTGCGTTGGGCGCACCGCGCGGGTCGTTCTGGACGTTCTAGTGCATTTTCGTCATCCAGTGGTGGATGTCGGAGAAGGTCCCGCGCTGGATGCCGGTGAGCGTATGGCGCAGGGCCATGGTGACTTCGCCGGGTTTGCCGCCCGCGACCGCGAACTCCCCGTCGGGTGATTTCACCCACCCGACCGGCGTGATCACGGCGGCGGTGCCGCATGCGAACACCTCGGTGATCTCGCCGGACTCGGCCTTCGTGCGCCATTCGTCGATGCTGATCTTGCGCTCCTCCACGGCGTAGCCGGCGTCGGCGGCCAGCGTCAGCAGCGAGTCCCGGGTGATGCCGGGCAGCAGCGACCCGCTCAGCGACGGGGTGACCAGCTTCGCGTCCGCCCCGGCGCCGAAGACGAAGAAGAGGTTGTTCGTACCCATCTCCTCGACGTAGCGCCGCTCGACGGCGTCCAGCCAGACGACCTGGTCGCAGCCCTTCTCCGCGGCCTCGGCCTGCGCCAGCAGCGAGGCGGCGTAGTTGCCCGCCACCTTGGCCTCGCCGGTGCCGCCGGGGGCGGCCCGGACGTAGTCGGTGGACACCCAGACCTTCACCGCGTCGGGGAAGTACGCGCCCGCGGGCGAGGCGAGCAGGAAGTACCGGTACGCGTCGGCGGGTTTCACCCCGATGGCGGCCTCGGTCGCGAACAGGAACGGGCGCAGGTACAGCGCGTCCTCGCCGCCCGCGGCGGGCACCCAGCGGTGGTCGGCGTCGAGCAGTTGCCGGATGGACTCCAGGAACAGCTCCTCCGGCAGTTCCGGCATCGCCAGCCTGCGCGCCGAGCGCTGGAACCGGCGGGCGTTGGCGTCGGGCCGGAAGCACGCGATCGAGCCGTCCGGCTGGCGGTAGGCCTTGAGTCCTTCGAAGATGGCTTGTCCGTAGTGCAGCACCATCGCAGCCGGATCCACGGTGAACGGCCCGTACGGCTCCACCCGCGGGCCTGTCCAGCCCTGGTCCCGGGTGAAGTCGACGCACACCATGTGGTCGGTGAAGTACTTGCCGAACCCGGGTGCAGCCAGCACCTCAGCTACCCGCTCCGCCGAGGCCGGGGCCGGATGCGGAACACGGGTGAACTGTGCAGGTGCTGTCATACGACAAATGGTAGACCGAGCTTTCCCGCCTCATCCCTGCACCCGAATCGCGCATCGACACCC
>JABFVX010000242.1 GCA_013362555.1 Mycobacteriaceae bacterium | reverse complement strand
GCCTCGACCGGCGCCGGTAGCGGGCCCGCGGCGGCGCGAGGTCGGGCTGACGGCGTCAGCGACCTAGGCCTGTCTCGCTGTCGGAGGGGGTGCGCATACTGGTGGGCATGGCCACGAAGACCCAGCCGCACGCCGCCGACAGCCACGACCTGATCCGCGTGCACGGAGCACGCGAGAACAACCTCAAAGACGTCAGCATCGAAATCCCCAAGCGCAGGCTGACGGTATTCACCGGAGTGTCCGGCTCAGGCAAGAGCTCGCTGGTGTTCGACACCATCGCCGCGGAGTCGCGGCGGCTGATCAATGAGACCTACAGCACCTTCATCCAGGGCTTCATGCCCAGCCAGTCCCGCCCCGACGTCGACGTCCTCGACGGCCTGACCACCGCGATCATCGTGGACCAGGAGCGGATGGGGGCCGACCCGCGCTCCACCGTCGGCACCGCGACCGACGCCAACGCGATGCTGCGCATCCTCTTCAGCAGGCTCGGCGCCCCGCACATCGGCTCCGCGCAGGCGTTCTCCTTCAACGTCGCGTCCATCAGCGGAGCGGGCGCGGTGACCGTGGAGAAGGACGGCAAACAGGTGCGGGAGAAGCGCAGCTTCAACGTCCTCGGCGGGATGTGCGCGCGCTGCGAGGGCCGCGGCGCGGTCACCGACATCGACCTGACCGAACTCTACGACGAGGACAAGTCGCTCAACGAGGGCCCGTTCAAGATCCCCGGCTACACCATGGACGGCTGGTACGGGCGCATCTTCGCGGGCAGCGGCTTCTTCGACCCGGACAAGCCGATCAAGAAGTACACCAAGAAACAGCTCAACGACCTGCTCTACAAGGAGCCGACCAAGATCAAGGTCGAGGGCATCAACCTCACCTACGAGGGCCTGATTCCGAAGATCCGCAAATCGATGCTGTCCAAGGATGTCGACGCGCTGCAACCGCACGTGCGGGCGTTCGTGGAGCGGGCGGTCACCTTCCAGACCTGCCCGGAATGCGACGGCACCCGCCTCAACGACACGGCCCGCTCGTCGAAGATCAAGGGCGTCAACATCGCCGACGCGTGCCGCATGCAGATCAGCGACCTCGCCGCGTGGGTCGCCACGCTGCGGGAGCCATCGGTGGCGCCATTGCTGACCTCGCTGCGCGAGACGCTCGACTCGTTCGTGGAGATCGGTCTCGGCTACCTCTCGCTGGACCGGCCCGCGGGCACGCTGTCCGGCGGCGAGGCGCAGCGCGTCAAGATGATCCGGCACCTCGGGTCCTCGCTGACCGACGTCACCTACGTCTTCGACGAGCCGACCGCAGGCCTGCACCCGCACGACATCCAGCGGATGAACGACCTGCTGCTGCGCCTGCGCGACAAGGGCAACACCGTGCTGGTGGTGGAGCACAAGCCGGAGACCATCCTGATCGCCGACCACGTCGTGGACCTGGGCCCCGGCGCGGGCGCCGCGGGCGGCACGATCTGTTTCGAGGGCGACATCGCGGGGCTGCGCAAAAGCAAGAGCGTCACCGGTCGCCACCTCGACGACCGGGCCGGGCTGAAGGACTCTGTGCGCACGCCTGCGGGCACACTGCCGATCCGCGGCGCGAAGGCGAACAACCTGCAGAAGGTCGACGTCGACATTCCGCTCGGCGTGCTGTGTGTGGTCACCGGCGTGGCCGGGTCGGGCAAGAGCTCGCTGATCCACAGTTCCATCCCCGGTTCGGCGGGCGTGGTGTCGGTGGACCAGACGCCGATCCGCGGTTCGCGGCGCAGCAATCCCGCCACGTACACCGGCCTGCTCGAGCCGATTCGCAAAGCCTTCGCGAAGGCCAACGGCGTCAAGCCCGCACTGTTCAGCGCCAACTCCGAAGGCGCGTGCCCGAACTGCAACGGCGCGGGCGTGGTGTATTCCGACCTGGCGATCATGGCGGGCGTCGCGACCACCTGCGAGGTGTGCGAGGGCAAGCGGTTCCAGGCCGCCGTGCTGGACTACCACCTCGGCGGAAAGGACATCAGCGAGGTGCTCGCGATGTCGGTGACCGAGGCGGAGGAGTTCTTCGGGTCGGGCGAGGCCAAGACTCCGGCCGCGCACGCGATCCTGGCCCGGCTGGCCGACGTCGGGCTCGGGTACCTCACCATCGGCCAGCCGCTCACCACGCTGTCCGGCGGCGAGCGGCAGCGGCTCAAGCTGGCCACGCACATGGGCGACAAGGGCGGGGTCTACGTCCTCGACGAGCCGACGACCGGCCTGCACCTGGCAGACGTCGAGCAGCTGCTCGGCCTGCTCGACCGCCTCGTCGACGCGGGCAAGTCGGTGATCGTCATCGAGCACCACCAGGCCGTCATGGCGCACGCGGACTGGATCATCGACCTCGGTCCCGGCGCGGGACACGACGGCGGCCGCGTCGTCTTCGAAGGCGTCCCCGCGGATCTGGTCGAGGCTCGCTCCACTGTCACCGGCGAGCACCTCGCCGACTACGTCGGCGCCTGAACGGGCTGGCACTACTACCTCCAGAATGACCCGTGACGTGCGTTCAACGCACGTCACGGGTCATTCTGGAGGTAGGAACGCCTGGCCGAAACGCCCGGGGAGGGGGTGTTTGCGGAGTCCGCGGCCGCAATGTCACACTTGGGGACCACCGATTCCTGGTCGCCGCCACCGCCCGGCCGGAGTCGCCAGCGAGCCCTGGACACACCCGTCCTCGTGGATCGGCACGGACCACTGTCGTTCCCGTGCCTCCCCTCCGCCCCACCCGCGTTACCCGAAAGTAGCCATTGGGCCAGGTAGCCCCCCATTTTTGCTACCCGTAGGTAACCGGGCCCCGGTTGAAACGTTCATTTTCAGGAGTGACATCGTGTCGAATGTGACTGAAGCGCGCACTACTTCCCCGAACCTCGCCGACATCACCGACGAGGAGATCTTCGCCGGTCACCTCGGCGGGAAACTGTCGGCCGAACTCACCGCCCCGCTGGATACCCAGCGCGACCTGTCCATCGCGTACACCCCCGGCGTCGCGCAGGTCAGCCGGGCCATCGCCGCGGACGCGTCGCTGGCCAAGCGCTACACCTGGACCGACCGCCTCGTGGTCGTCGTCAGCGACGGATCGGCAGTGCTCGGCCTCGGCGACATCGGCCCGCGCGCGTCGCTGCCGGTGATGGAGGGCAAGTCGGCGCTGTTCAAGAAGTTCGCGGATCTGAACTCGATTCCGATCGTGCTGGACACCAAGGACGTCGACGAGATCGTCGAGACGCTGGTGCGACTGCGTCCGAGTTTTGGTGCGGTCAACCTGGAGGACATCTCCGCACCGCGCTGCTTCGAGATCGAGCGCCGCGTCATCGAAGCGCTCGACTGCCCCGTCATGCACGACGACCAGCACGGCACCGCCATCGTGGTGCTGGCCGCGCTCAACGGCGCCGCCAAGGTGCAGGGTCGCGACCTCGCCGGGCTGAAGGTCGTGGTGTCCGGGGCGGGCGCCGCAGGCGTGGCGTGCACCAACATCCTGCTGGCCGCGGGCGTCGAAGACGCGATCGTGCTGGACTCGAAGGGCATCATCGGCCCGGACCGCACCGACCTCAACGACGTCAAGACCGAGTTGCTGTCGCGGACCAACCCGCGCGGAGTCACCGGCGGCGCCGCCGAGGCTCTGGCGGGCGCGGACGTGTTCCTCGGGCTGTCGGCGGGCACCATCGGCGAGGAGTTCATCGCCGCCATGGCGCCGGACTCGATCGTGTTCGCGATGTCCAACCCAGACCCGGAGATCCACCCCGAGGTGGCGCAGAAGTACGCCGCGATCGTGGCTACCGGCCGCAGCGACTTTCCGAACCAGATCAACAACGTCCTGGCGTTCCCCGGCGTCTTCAAGGGTGCGCTGGACGCGGGTGCGCGGATG
>JABFVX010000321.1 GCA_013362555.1 Mycobacteriaceae bacterium | reverse complement strand
CAGATCGTGCTCGGCGACGGCGACCGAGACGTCGTAGTGGCCTTTTTCGACGCCGAAGTTGCCTGCCAGGCCGCAGCAGCCGCCGACCCGGTGGACGTCTGCGCCGCCGGCCGCGAGCAGGGCAGCGTCGGTGTCCCAGTTCATGACCGCGTGGTGGTGGCAGTGCGGCTGGGCGACGACGGCGAGGCCGTCGAGGCGCGGCGGCGGCACGCCGCGGGCGGTGAGCAGCTCGGCGAGGGTGTGGGTGGCCGCGGCCACCGTCTCGGCGGCCGCGGTGCCGAGCAGCTCGACGGCGTCGGAGCGCAGTACCGCGGTACAGGAGGGCTCCAGTCCGACCAGCGGGACGCCCTCGGCCGCAGCGGGTTCCAGCGCGGTGACGGTCCGGCTGAGAATCCTTGCGGCGGAGTCGAGTTGACCGGTGGTAAGCCACGTCAGTGCGCAGCACAGCCCAGCGGGCGTCGGCTCGGGGCGCAGGCCCGCGGCTTCGAGCACCGCGACCGCGGCCTGCCCGACCTCCGGGGCGAAGTGGTCGGTGAAGGTGTCGACGAACAACAGCACCCGTTCTCCGGCCGGATTGCGCTGTGCCCGTGTCGACTCGAACCACGCCCGGAAGGTCTGCGGCGCGAATCGAGGCAGGTCGCGACGCCGGTCGATGCCGGCTAGCGCGCGCAGCGCGGGTCCGATCCCGGGTGCGTGCAGCACCGAGTTCGCCATCCGCGGCGCGCGGGCGGCCAGGCGCGCCCAGCGCGGCAGCCTGCCGAGCGTGTAATGCGTGACCGGGCGCACCCGCCCGCGATAGGTCTGGTGCAACACCTCGGCCTTGTAGGTGGCCATGTCGACACCGGTGGGACAGTCGACGGCGCACCCCTTGCAGGCCAGGCAGAGATCCAGCGCCGCATGGACTTCCGGCGCGCGCCAGCCGCTGCCGCCGTCGATGACGCCCTGCAACACCCGGGCGCGGCCGCGAGTGGAGTCCTGCTCCTCGCGAGTAGCCAGGTACGACGGACACATGACGGCGCCGGCCGCAGTGTTGTCGGCCCGACACTTCCCCACCCCGGTGCAGCGATGCAGTGCGCGAGTGAAATCGCCTGCGTCGCTTCGGTAGCGGAAAGCAATGTCGACGGCAGGGGGCCGGGTGAAGTCGCGCAGGTCCGTGTCGATCGGCCGCGGATCTACCAGCACGCCCGGGTTGAGCAGGTTGTCCGGGTCGAAAGCCCGCTTGAGCCCGGCGAAAAGCCGCAGCGCCGCAGGCGAGTACATGCGGTCCAGCAGCGCACTGCGAGCCCGGCCGTCGCCGTGCTCGCCCGCCAGCGACCCGCCGAATCCGGCCACCAGATCCGCGGCGGCTGTGATGAATTCCCGCAGCACGACCGGACCGCCCCGCCGGTCGAGCGGAAAGTCGATGCGCGCGTGCACGCATCCCTCGCCGAAGTGGCCGTACGGCACCGCCGTCAGCCCGAATTCCGCGAGCAGCGTGTCGAAGTCGCGCAGATACGCTCCCAGCTGCTCCGGCGGGACCGCCGCGTCCTCCCAGCCCGGGTAGGCGGGCTCGTTCTTCTCGCTGCGGCCGGACAGGCCCGCCCCGTCCTCTCGGATGCGCCACAGCCGGGCGGCCCGCACGGGATCGGCGACGACCATCGCGTCCAGCGCGCCGCAGTCCGCCGCCAGCCGGCGGGCGGCTGCGTCGTCTATCGGCTCGGAGCCTGCGAGTTCCACGAACAGCCAGGCGTTTCCGCGTGGCAAGGGCGGCACCGCGCCCGGACCGCGCCTGTTACGGACCACGTCCACGGTGCGGGCGTCGATTCCTTCGCATGCGGTCGCGCCGAGCGCCCGGACGGCGGGACCGGCGTCGGCCGCGGCGATGATGTCCGGGTATCCGAGCGCGACCAGCGTGCGGTGCGCCGGCTCGGGCACCAGCCGCACGGTTGCCCGGGTGACGACGGCCAGGGTGCCTTCGCTGCCGACGAGCGCGCGGGCGACGTCGAACCCTCGTTCCGGCAGGAGATGTTCGAGCGCATACCCGGAGATCTGCCGGTCGAACCGCCCGAACTCGGTGCGGATCGTGGCCAACCCGCCCGCGACGAGATCGGCCACCCGCGACAGCGTCGGCGAATCCCCCTTGCCCGCAGGAAGGCTCAGCTCCTCGCCGACCCCGGTGATGACATCGAGGGCCTCGACGTTCTCAACGGTGCGACCGTAACCGAGGCTGCGCGCCCCGCACGAGTTGTTGCCGATCATGCCGCCGATGGTGCAGCGGGTGTGCGTCGAAGGATCGGGCCCGAACCGCAGCCCGAACTGTGCGGCGGCCCTGTTGAGCCGCGCCGGAACCACTCCGGGCTCGACGACGGCCACCGCGGCGTCCGGGTCGATCGACAGCACCCGGTTCATGTGCCGTCCGGTGTCGAGAATCAGCCCCGGCCCGATCGCGTTGCCCGACAACGATGTTCCGCCCCCGCGTGCGGTGACCGGAATACGCCGGTCGCGGCTCAGCGCCAACACGGCGGCGATCTCTTCGACCCGGCGCGGGCGGACCACCGCAAGCGGACGCACCCGGTACAGGGACGCGTCCGAGGAGTACGCCGTGCGAATCGCGTCGTCGTCGCGGACGTCGACCCCCAGGTTTGCCACGGCGGCGACCGGCGACTCCATAGCTGCGATAGTACGGACCCCGCGCCACCCTGTGGGTTGTCCAGGACGACCCACACAGGTTGCGTTCGCGCTTCGGGTGGCTCGGTTGCAAACCTCCAGGATGACCCGTGACGTGCATCCAACGCACGTCACGGGTCATTCTGGAGGTTTGCCAACCCAGCCACAACGACCCGTGAGGGGCGCCCACCGCACTCCGTGGGTCGTTCTGGAGATCTTTGACCCTGTCAGTCGGGCACTATGGCGTCGGCTTCGATCTCCACCAGGAGGTCGGGGGCGATGAGGCCGGCGACCTCGACCATGGTGGCGGCCGGGCGGACGGCGCCGAAGAACTCTCCGTGGACGCGGCCGACCTCCTCCCAGCGGCCGATGTCGGTGACGAACATGCGAGTGCGGACGACGTGTTCCAGGCCGGCGCCCGCCTCAGCGAGGGCCGCGGCTATGCGCCGCAGCACTTCTCGGGTCTGAGCGGCGATGTCGCCGCCGCCGACGGCGCCATCGGCCGCGGCGGCGGTGGTGCCTGCCACCGCTACCCACGGCCCGACGCGCACCGCGCGCGAGTACCCGACGACCGACTCCCACTCCGCACCGGAGGACACACGCTGCCGTTTCACGAGATGATCGTGCCTGGTGCAGGTTTTTTTAGGAAACCTCTACTTTTTATTAGCCAAGCTTGCTAACGTGTCGCTCGACGGAACGGCCCCTGGTTCCCCACCCCGTCGGGGGCCGTTCCGCTCGCCAATCCTCCCCCTTGCCCACAGGCGCACCCCGGTTCATGCTGGACATGACACTACTGCAGGTCATGTGCTGCGAGGAGGAGACATGTTCGGGCTGGACACCTTGCGCAAATCCGACTCACGGCATTGGCACGCTTCGGCGGGCGACGCCATCGCGGACAATTTCAACGTCCCCGGCATCGTCATGGTCATGCTCGGCATCGGCGCCCTGGCGATGACGATCGTGGCGGCCGGATCGGACTTCCGCGGCTGGACTGTCATCGGCGGCATCGCCACCGCCGTCCTGTGGATCGGCGGGGTGACGGAGCTGTTCATCGAGCACCGCCGCGAGGAAGCGATAGAACGCCGCTTCGGCCGCCGAGGCCACCAGCCAGGCCAGCTCCCCCGCGGCGCCCGCTAGGTCGCACACTCTTCCAGAATGCCCCATGACGTGCGCTAGGCGCACGTCATGGGGCATTCTGGAAGATTGTGACCTGGGCGGTCAGCGTTCCAGGGG
>JABFVX010000290.1 GCA_013362555.1 Mycobacteriaceae bacterium | reverse complement strand
ACCTGGCCGGCGGCTGGGAACCGGTACTGCGGGCCTGGATCTCCGATGCGGCCGGCGCCGGCGTGGCCGAGCCCAACGCCATGGTCGTGGCCACTGTCGACGAGCGCGGCCGCCCGGACGCCCGCACGGTGCTGTGCAAGGGCCTGAGTCCCGCGGGCGTCGTCTTCTACACCAACAGTGAATCCGCCAAGGCCGGGCAGCTGGCCGCGCGCCGATATGCCGCACTCACTTTCACGTGGCCGGAAATCGCCCGCCAAGTCCGGCTGCGCGGTCCCGCCAGGCAGGTGCCGCCCGAGGTCACCGCCGAGTACTGGGGTGTGCGCCCGCGCGGATCGCAGTTGGGCGCATGGGCGTCGAACCAGTCCCGCCCCATCGGTTCGCGCGCCGAGTTGGACCGCATGCTCGCCGAGGTGGAGTCGCGCTTCGCCGACACCGCCGAGATTCCGGTTCCCCCGCACTGGAGCGGGTACGAGGTGGCTCCCGAGGAGGTCGAGTTCTGGCAGGGTCGCGAAGGCCGCCTCCACCACCGCCTCCGCCTCGCCCGCACCGCGGCGGACGCCTGGACATGCACCCTCCTCCAGCCGTAACAAACCTTCCAGAATGACCCGTGACGTGCGTCTATCGCACGTCACGGGTCATTCTGGACAGGTCTGTCAGCGGCCTGCGGCGGAGATGGGGGCCGGTTTGAGGTTGCGCCACTTGTCGACGACGAGGCGGCCCATCTGGCCGCTGCCCAGCGGGGTGGGGTGGCGGGCCAGCAGCGGGGCGGCCGAGACGTTGCCCTGGAACCAGCGCTTGTCCAGGGTGGCGCAGGCGTCGTGGCCGACGGCGGGCCCTGCCACGTCGACGTACTCCGCATGGTGGTTCTGGGCGGAGGCCCGAAGCACGGTGTTGAAGCGGTCGAAGAACTTGCCGACGAACTCGGCATCGGCGTCGGTCAGGTTCGCGGCCTTGGGGCAGCCGTGCGGGCCGAAGTAACCGCCGTGCCCGACCAGCAGCATCCGGGCGGCAGGGGCGCGGGTGTGGATGGCGTCGAGCACCTCGCCGAGGCGGCGGGCCAGCATGGCCATTCTGGTTTCGACCAGCGCGCGGAGGGGGGCGTTGCTGCGGCATTTGCGGTCGTCGGTGGTCGATACGCCGAAGCAGGGGCCGATCAGCCGGGGCCAGTCGATGTCGTTGCCGCCGATGCTCAGCGTCACCAGCGTGGTGTCCGGCTGCACCGCCATGATCTGCGGCGGCACTTCGCGTTCCGGCTTGCGCCGGGTGCGCTGCGCCGACAGCGTGATGTTGGCCGTGGTGGCTCCGCTGCACGTGACGTCGGTGAAGTGGGCGGCCGCCAGTCCCGCCGCGACCACCCGCGGGTAGCCCGCGCCGGTGCGGCCGCAGCCGTCCAAGTCCACCGGCAGGCCGATGGCGGGTGCGGCCGCCCTGGAGTCGCCGAGGGCCACATAGTTGACCGTCACCCGAGGGGCCGGATCGCCGTAGTCGGCCATCGCGGCCCACGCGCCCACCGACGCGGCGGCCACCGCTGTGCCCGCCGCCAAGAAAAAGACCACGCCGAACCGTCGGCGACCCATGCTGCCCACCACGTACCGTTCCCAAATGCCGTAATGCCGTAGAAAGGATGGTACGGCCATTTGTCCGGTTCACGCGCTGCAAATGATGGGTAACCAGCATCACGTAGTGGAGATGTAACGGCAACCGGCCCACACTCGTAACCTCCCAGAACGACCCGTGACGTACGAGCAGCGCTATTCAACTCCGCGCTGTGAGTCGGCGGCCCGAGGAGGCAGCGTGCGTAACACCGCAGGGCCTTGCGAGCAGCGCCGTTCAAGACCGCGCTGTGAGTCGGCGGCCCGAGGAGGCAGCGTGCGTATCACCGCAGGGCCTCGCGAGCAGCGCCGTTCAGCACCGCACGGCACGGGTCATTCCGGAAGGACTAGTCGTGGTGTAGCAGGTGCTCCAATCGCTGGGTGGCGATCTTCCCGAGCTCGGCCCGGGAGATCTCGCGCTCGGTTTCGTCGTCGTTGCTTAGCCGGTCTTCCAGCACGGCCAGCAGCTCGGCCCTGGTGCCGCCTGCGGCGAATGCCAGGTAGGTGCGGCCGAATCGGGCACGGTAGACGTCGTTTGCCCTGGCCAGCGCGGCCAGGGTGGCAGGATCCGCGACTGATGCCACAGTCAGCTCCAGCTCGGAGGGCTCGTCGGCGGGGAGCTCTCCGATGCGGGGAAAGCCGGCAAGGACGGCGTCGATCTCGTCGTCGGGCAAGCCGGCCAGGACGCGACTGGCCGCGTCCAGCAGGTCGGAATCGGTCGTGCACGGACGCGCCGCCAGCATGCCCGCCACGAATGACGGCGCCTGGCAGCATCTCGATAGGGCGCGCTGGGCCTCGTTATAGGTCAGCGCGTTGAACCAGGTAATACCGGAGGTCATAGTTCGCAACGTTAAGGGATCTGCGTGAATTCTTCTCCCCCAGAAGGAAACTCGCCGGAATTGTGTCCCATTGTCCTAGTTTCCTTCGTGTGTCCGATGTGACGTGTCTCATGAGCCGGTGCGGACGGCGCGGGCGAAGGATTCCAAAACAGCGGGGTCCTCGATGGTGGGGGGGACCGTATAGGGCTCGCCGGAGACGATCTGGCGCATCGTTTTGCGCAGAATCATGCCGGAGCGGGTGCGGGGGAGGGCGGCCACGACGGTGACGGTGCGCAGCGCGGCGATGGCGCCGATCCGGTCCCGGACGGCGGCCACCAGCTCGGCGGCCAGCCGGTGTTCGTCGACGTCGACGCCCGCCTTGCAGACGACGTATCCGCTCGGCCGCTGGCCGGTGAGCTCGTCGTGGACCCCGATCACGGCGCAGTCGGCCACCGCGGGATGGGCCGCCAGCACCGCCTCCATCGTGCCCGTGGACATGCGGTGGCCCGCGACATTGATGACGTCGTCGCTGCGGCCGAGTACGAACAGGTAGCCGTCGTCGTCGAAATACCCGGTGTCTCCGGTCGCGTAGTGGCCCGGAAATGCAGCCAAGTACTCGGAGCGGTAGCGCTGCGGGTCGCGCCACAGCCCGGTGAGGGTGCCGGGCGGCAGCGGCAGGCCCAGCACCAAGTTGCCCTCCACGCCCACGGGCAGTCGGTTGCCGCCGCCGTCGAGCACCCGCGGCCGGAAACCGGGCACCGGAACACCCGCGGATCCCGGCTTGACCGGAAGCGTTTGCAGCCCCAGCGGATTGGCGAACGCCGGCCAGCCGGTCTCGGTCTGCCACCAGTGGTCGACGACGGGGCGCCGCAGCAGCTCCAAGGTCCAGTGGTACGTGCTCGGGTCGAGGCTCTCCCCGGCGCTGAACACAGTGCGCAGCGCGGACAGGTCGCGGCCCGCGAGCAGCTCGCCCGCGGGATCGGCTTTGCGAATGGCGCGCAGCGCGCTCGGCGAGGTGTACAGCACCGCGACGCGGTACCGCTCGAGCAGCCGCCAGTACGCCCCCGCGTCCGGGGTGTCGACGGGGGCGCCCTCGAACATCACGGTCGTGGCGCCCGCCAGCAGCGGGCCGTACACGATGTAGGAGTGCCCCATCACCCAGCCGATGTCCGACGTCGTCCAGATCACCGGCTGGGGGCAGTTCGCGGGATCGACGTTGTAGATGTGGCGCATCGACCAGACCAGTGCGACCGCATAGCCGCCGGTGTCGCGCACCACGCCTTTCGGTCTGCCGGTGGTGCCGGAGGTGTAGAGGATGTAGAGCGGGTCGGTGGCCCGCACCGGGACCGGGTCGGCAGGCGCGGCGCCTGCGCTCACGTCCTCCCAGTCCAGCCAGGGTCGCGTCGCGGAACCATAGCGCGCCCAGCCGTACCAGTCCGCGCGGTCCGGCGTCGCGGGCTCGGGCACGTCGCCGCGGGTCTTGA
>JABFVX010000251.1 GCA_013362555.1 Mycobacteriaceae bacterium | reverse complement strand
GTGAAGCGCTTACCCTGATCGGCTTGGCGTCCGACGAACAGTTGCACGCAGAGCGCCAGCGACATCGGCCACAGCGCGGCGAACACCACCACGCTCGGCAGCGGCACCGAGTCGAACATGGGCTGGTTCAACGGGTTTGTCGTGGACCACTCCCACCATCGCAACTGCGGTCCGAGCTGGTCGAAGATCTCGTAGAACGCATGGTGCGCGAATCCGACGCACGCTGCGGACACCAGCAGCCCGTACCGCTCGAAAACGCCGAGCATTCGGACGATTTCGTAGGCCAGCGTCGCCATGAACGGGTAGATCGCGACGATGTAGAGCGGCAGCCTGCCCCACAGGAAGTCCACACTGAACACGTTGTGCGCGAACATCGTGTCTACGCTGCCATCGATGCCGAAGGCCGCGGGAAAGTACAGCGGCGGCTCGATCACGAACAAGTAGGCGGTGGCGCCGAACCACAACACCAGGTTGACCGGGTCGCCGTGGCGGCGCAGCCGCACGACCGCGTGCACCAGAAACAGCACCGAGCCGAGAATGACGGCGACCTCCAAAACGGGCAGCGTCCAGTTCTCCAGGGCGAACGGATTGCGCACGGCCACTGGGCCGCCCGCGGTGCGGCAGGAGAAGCCGAGCGCATCCGCCAGCTGCTCGAAAGTCGGTGCGCAGTGATCGGTCATCACGCCCCCACGGACCGTGCGGTGTACCAGTGCGTGACGTCGTAGCCGTCGTCGAACCGCTCGAACCAGATGTCGGCGAGAGCGGGCAGATTCTCGTGTGTCGGATCATGTTTGGGCAACTGGCTGCGGATGATTCCGGCCAACGCCACCAACTGCTCGGCAAGCGGCAGGTGATCGAACGCACGCGTCATCGGGCCGTGGTCGCGCGCCCGCAGCATCGGCAGCCGACTGCGCAGGAACTGCATGCGGCGGTAGCTCGCGAACATCGACAGCGCGTCGATCTTGCGGTCCGCCAAGGGCACGTGCTCATTGAAGTCCCGGCAGGCGATCCTGATCACCTTCAGCACGTGCCGGAAAATGGACGGCGCCACCCGCATTCGGTAGAAGTCGCTGCCCACAACGGAATTGAAGATGATCAGCGCCGAGCTCCGGTGTTCGACCTCTTCCACGAAGTGCCAGATGAACAGCGACGCGACCCGGTCGTCGCCGGGCTTGAACAGCGTCGCGTGGTTGTCGAGCATGAGCTTGAACACCGGCGTGAACGTGGCTTCCAGATCCGCGGTGTACGCCAGCCGATAGTCGAGCGACGTGCGGGCGGTGAGGTGGTCGAATTCGCCGACCACCTTGTCCAGCGTCTCCTGCAGCGCCGGATACCGCCGGATCAGGCCGCGCACGTGCTGGCGGTGCGCGGCCGAATGCTGGCCCTCCTGCCGCATGAACGCGTCGGCCTCCGCGGCCACCTCCGGATCGGCGATGAGCGGCTTGGCCTGCTGGATCATCTTCACGATCATCTTCTCGAATCCGATGGCCAGGAACGATACGGCGTTGGCCATGCTCGAGAAGGCCGGATTGCGCTCGTTCCAGAGGAAGGGAACGTCGTAGTCCTCGAAGGCGAAGTGCATCTTGCGGACGTGCAGGTCGGTCATGACCGTGACCATACACATGATTGTCGCCGTGTATGATGACAATGGCAAAGATGCCCCTGAGCAGGACAGACCAGACTCCCGCCGTGTAGCGTCGACGTCCGGCCGGACCGTGGCCGACGGCAGCGGCGGAGTGAGGAAGCGGGCGGTGGCGAAGAGACGCGGTTGGGGCGGCAACCCGCCCGTGGACGACGCGGACGCGTCTCGCCGGGTCGTCGCCGCGGCGGTGGCCCTGATCGCCGAGACCGGCGCCCCGATCGGCATCGCCGACGTGGCCGAGTCGCTCGGCGTCATCCGGCAGACCGTGTACCGCTACTTCCCCAGCTCGGACGCGCTGATGACGGCAGCGGCGCTGGCGTCGGTCGACGGGTTCCTCGATCGGCTGACGGGCCACGTGCACGGTCTGCGCGACCCCGCGCAGGCACTGGTCGAAGGCGTCGTCTACACCCTCGGGGAAGTCCGCCGCACCCCGCATCTCGGCCTCATCCTGTCCGACTCCGCGGCGAACACCGGAGCCCTCACCTCCGAACAGTCGAAAGCGTTCGGCATGACCATGATTCGCCGCTTCGACGTCGACTGGGAGCGTCACGGCTACGAGGAGCAGTCACTCCAGGAACTCGTCGAACACCTGCTGCGCACCATGCAGTCGTTCTTCCTGTCCCCCGGCGACCGCACCGACGAAGAACTCCGCCGCTACCTGCACCGCTGGCTGGCCCCCGCCGTCAACGCACAACACCTCCAGAATGATGCAGACGTGCGCTGACCTCGGCCCACTCTTTGCACCCGTTGCGCGCGTCTACACCCGCAGCTGCGGGTGTAGACGCGCGCAACGGGTGCAAAGAGTGGCGCGTGCTTGCCTGGTCTGGCGTGTTCGGCTCTGGCATGCGGGGGCGATTGACGATAGGAATGAGAGCGGTGCCGTCATGCGGCGACGGCAGCACGTTTCGAGATCGACCGTATCTAGAGGGTTACGTTCCGATTGGAGATTGCGTGTTGTATACCGTCGAGAGCGCTACGGCGTACGTCATCAACCAGCTCGAGGCCAAGGGCACTGCCTCTCGCAACGACTTCGACGTGCCCGCGATTGTCACGGTCTCGCACAAGATCGCCGGGAACTGGGACTTCGGCTCCATCGACCGCACGATCTTCTGGAAGATCGCCGCCTGCCACCTCAAGATCTAGGACCGCCGCCGGCTCCGGCGGACCAGCGCCGCTCCGCGCGGCGCGCCGAGCCGCTGTCGACGTACCCGAGCAGTTCGGCCTGCCGCTGCCGAGGCAGCCCCTCGGCGGCGGCAGCCCGTTCGAACCGAGCGCGGTCGAGTTCGCGCCGCCAGGTGGTGCCCGCTTCGGCGAGCCTGCGCTGCAGGGTGCGCGGACTGATCGCCAGCCGGTGGGCGACCGACTCCAGTGACACCGCGCCGTCGTCGAACACCGCCGCCAGCGCGGCGGCGACCCGCTCGGGCCACGCCTTCTCCAGCGGAGGCGGCGGCGGGAGCGCCGCGGCCAGCGGCCGCAGCACCTCCGCCAACGCCGGGTCCGCGGTCGTCAACGCAAGCTCCATGTCGACGGAACGGAAGGTCATGGCGTCGACCGGGGCGTCGAACTCCACAGTGCACGAGCCGAACACCTCCCGGAAAGCATCGAGCGACCGCGGTGCTTGCTGCCGCAGCGAGACCCGGACCGGGTCCAGCGGCGCGTCGACGCATCCGCGAGCTCGCGTCAGCACCGCTGTCAGACCCCACAACTGGGTCAGGTCCCGCCCGCGGCCCTCACCGTCGATCATGTCCAAATACAGCGTTGTCCGCTGGTCGCTTTCGACGACGAGGTCGAACCGGTGGTTGGTGGTGACCGCGCTGACATACGGTCCGCAGGTCGCCAACCCGGCCCCGACCGTCGCAGCGCTGGAGAACAGGTAGTCGTAGAGCCGGGTCGCCTTCAGTTGGTACCGCGCGGCGACGCGCAGTGCGACGTCCGGGTCATCGAGCCACCATTCGCCGACTTCCCACAGCCGCGAGAACGTCGCGCTCGGAACGTGCACGCCCTGGCCGGTCATCGTCCACCCCGGGAGTCCGCACTCCGCGAGCAGCTCGCCCGAACCCAACCCGGCAGCGGTCAGCTGCGCAATCACGAAGCGATGCAACAGCGTTTGATCGGTGCCCATACCCTCCCCTTCAATGTTGCCGCGCGATTACCACAGCCTAGCTACGACTTTGCTGTGGTGCGCCGAATACCGTCCGGCAGCGCTGGCAAGGGCAAGGGGCAGTACCGCCAGGATGACCCGTGACGTGCCTTGGACGC
>JABFVX010000077.1 GCA_013362555.1 Mycobacteriaceae bacterium | reverse complement strand
TGTCAACGCGCGCAACGGGTGTGGGGTTTAGCGGCGGGTGCCGGGGGGCGGCGCCGTGGCGAGCCCGGAGCGGGAGAGGAAGGTGCGGGCGGCTCGGGGGGTGGCGAAGGCGGTGGTTTCGAGGCGGACGCCGGTGCGGGTGTTGGCGTACCAGACCGTGCCTTCGGAACCGACGGCGGCGAACACCGAGTCGTCCTCGACGACCTCGTCCGCGCCGCGCCGCCAACGCTTGATCGCGTCGTTGAGACCTTCGACGGTGGTCTGCTGGACAGTGAAGGACATGTCCTGACTGGCATAGAGATCGCCGCCGAGCAGCGGGTCGCCCGCGGCGATGACACAGCGGTCGCCGTCGGCCTGGCGTTGGCACGACGCCGCACGCCGCAGCTGATCGGGCAGCTGCGTCGATGCCGTCGCGGTGTCCTGGGCGGGCGGGCCGGTCGAGGAGAACTTGACCACGAAGATGCCCGCGATCACCACCAGCGCCACCAGCCCCAGGATCGCGATCCACTGGGGGATGTTCTTGAAAATATCCTTGATCAGCGGGATCCCAGCGACCGCGACGGCGGGCACCACCACGGGAGCGGCCGCGAGGGCGGCCTTCTCCACGGTCTCCAACTTGTTCATGCCGTGTTCCACCGCCGCTGCCAGCGGGGCGCCGCAGTGGAAGCAGCGGTTGTCCGCCGGCCCATTGTGGTGCGTGCAGTACTTGCAGATCCGCGCGATCTTGCCGCCGAGGTGCTGTTCCCCTGTCACTGCGGTCCCCTTGTCACTGCGGTCCCTTGTCTTCGGTGCTGATCGCGAAGCCCTGTGGTGTTACGCACGCTGCCTCCTCGGGCCGCCGTCTCACGGCACGGTCACTGCCCGGTGATCACGATGGAGGAGATGGCGACGTCGTTGACCGCGCTGTCACCGGTGGACTTCAGCACCGTGAGCACCACCTTGGTGGCCTTCACCGGCGGGTCGATCTTGGTGGTCACCAGTTTGCGCTGGTCCAGCGTCTCCTGGGTGTAGGTGGTGTGGTTGGCGTCGTTGAAGGTGTAGGACACCCGCGTCACGGTGCGGTGCTTGGTCCACTCGTCCTGGCCGTCCGCGCCGACGTGGTCCCAGCCGGGCACGATGCCGATCGAATCCACCTCGTAGGTCTTGCCGAGGTCGATCTCCAGAATCTGCCCGTCGATGCGGTAGGCCCGCTTGCACGACCAGGCCTTGCCGTCCTTGCCGTTGAACGCGTCCATGCCGTCGGTGCTGCCCGGCGGGCAGTGGCTCGCCGCGGAGACCACCTCGATCGCGCCTGCGCCGTTGTTGCCCTTGCCCGGCGGCGCGGGCGAGGTCGCCGCCGCGCTCGGCGGCGCCGTGACGAGCATCTTCTCCTTGGTCGACTCCTCGCCGCCGGAGAACAGCAACACCAACAACAGGATGAACGCCAGCGCGCCGCCGAGCGCGGCCAGCACCCGCGGGCGCTTGAGAATCACGATCAGCTGCTGCGGATCGAAGTTCCCCTTGGGGTTCATCAGCAGCTTGGAGAACTCGTCTTTGGGCAGCGGCTGCTGCTCGACCTTGGTGTCGGTGTCGGAGTCCGTGGTTTTGTCGTCGTCCTGGGCGAGCATCCTGCTCAAGGCGTCGCCGCGGTCCATCTCCGCGGGCGGCGGGGTGTCCGCGACCCGCTCTCCGCTCAGCAGCGCGTTGATGCGGTCGCTGGCCCGAGGCCCCGACCGGGACCGCGGACCGAGCCCGGCGCCCGCGGCAGCCAGCTGATTGATCTCCTCGAGCCGCGGCGGCGGCTCGAACATCGAGTCGGCGTAGTCGAGCGGCTCGTCGGCGCTCATGCCGGGGGCTCCCGGCTCCGGCAGCGCCGGCTCGGGAAAAGCAGGACCCGACGGCGCCGAGGGTGCAGGCACACTCAGCGACGAATCCGATAGCAGCGCATCCAAAACTGCGCCCCGACGGCGGAGGAAGACGTCTCCCGGATCCTTATCGGGCACCATGACAGCGATGGTATCTCCGCACCGCCCTTGTGTTCCCATTCACTATTCCCACCGGTGAAGGGGACCTGCCGGACGTCAGCGATTGTCCAGAATGACCCGTGAAGTGCGCTGGACGCACTTCACGGGTCATTCTGGAAGCAGTGGGCTCGGGTCAGTTGCCGCCGTTGGGAGTGGCGCGGGTTTCGGTGACGAAGTACTCCGGGGGGACGTCGAAGACGCGGGCCAAGGCGATGACGAGGTCGAGGCGCGGAATGGCTTCGCCGTGGATCAGGCGGTACAGGCCGGACTGCGAGACCGGCACGTCGGGATACGCCATCTCCAGGTGTTGGGCCAGCGAGTACAGGGTCAGCGACCGGGTCGGGCCGTCTTCGGACGACACCACCGACTCGGCCACCAGACTCTTCAGCCGCTCGGAGAAGATCGCCGCCGCCGCCTGCCGCGGAGTGAGCTCCACTCCGCCATCGCTCTCCGACCTGCCCCCGAAGTCGGCCACTGACTCTGCTACCACAGCCTGAAAGCCTACCTATCGTTCTGTCGCCCGGTGAAGGTAACTGGTCGTTTGTTCACTCACACCGGACATTGCGCTCATGCTCCCCCAGGAAAAACGGTTCCCGGCGCCGGCGCCGAGGTAGGTTCGCCGGCCGATTCCGCGCCGGCCGCTCCGCCCGCGGATGCTGTTCGCCCGTTCCCGGGCAGCGTAGCGGTAGCCGCGGTCGGCACGGCTGCCCCCGCCGACAGTGCGTCCGGATCGAGCAGGTCGCGCCAGCCCGGCCGACCGCTCTGCGGACGGGTCGCGGGCGCGGCCTGGCGCCTGCCCGCGAGGTCGAAGTAGCGCGCCTCGCCGACGGGCTCGATCAGATCCACCTGCACCGTGCTCATGGGGATGCTCACCGTCACGGTGGTCTGGCTGACCTGGGTGATGGTGATGTCGGACTGCGGTCCGCGCGGCGCGACGCCCGGCTCGACGATAGTGACCGTCGTGTGCGCCCCGGTAGCCGAAGGGTTCAGCTCGTCGAACACCGCGATGGTCGCCGGGAGCGCGCCGTTGGGCGCGCCCGGCGGCGGCGCCAGCCGCATCGTGCGGGCGTCGCCCACGGCCGCGACGAACTGGTGCCAGCTGTCCGGTCTGCCGGTGTGGATCTCGACGTCCGCGCCGACCGCCGCGGCCCGCAGGATGATCTGCTGCGCCACCGGCAGCGTGGCCCGCACCTCGACCGTGCGCCGCCTGGGGTTGTACGGCGTCGGGTCGAACAGCGACAGCGCCAGCATGTGGTGCGGCCTGCCGCTGATCGAGCCGAGCAGCTGCCCGCTCGGTCCGATCGGAATGGTGAGGCCGCTGTCCTGCCCGCCGGGTGCGGGCAGCACCTCGGCCGCCGCGATCGGCTCGACCCCGATGGCCGCGCACGACACTCCGGAACCGAGCGACGCCAACAGCGCCTCGGACTGCCGCCCGCCGAGCGCACGCAGGTACGCCAGCGGCGGCTGGTCGAACGCCGGGCCCACGTACCGCACCAGCCCGCGCACTTCGACGTCGCCGATGCCGCGCCGCGGCGCCACCAGGTCCGGCTCCAGCTTCGACGACAGGCTCACCGTCAGCGTGGTGCGTCGCCCGCCCGCCGAGAAGCACTCGTCCAGCCCGTCCTCCTGCAGCTGCGACCAGTCCACCCAGTAGTTGGTGACGCAGCGGCTCTCCACCGGGCCGGTGAGCTGAGTCCAGGACTCGCTCAGCTCGCCCGGGTCGATGCCCGCGTGCAGTTGGCGCACCGCCTGGCGCACCGCGGCCGCGGGCAGCACCTGCGCCGAGATGCCCGCGCCGCGCAACTGCGCCGCGATCCGGTGCGCCGCGCTGGCCACGGCCTTCGGCCCCGCGGAGTCGGTGCCGCCGCGGCGGCTGAGCGTCGTGAGGTTGCGCTCCTGGTC
>JABFVX010000113.1 GCA_013362555.1 Mycobacteriaceae bacterium | reverse complement strand
GCTGGCGATCACCGTCCGCCTGCCCGCTGCCCGCGCGCTCAAACTTCCAGAATGACCCGTGACGTGCGCCTGACGCACGTCACGGGTCATTCTGGAGGGGTGTCAGCCGTGGAATTCGCGGTAGCTGTCGGCGGCTCCCGGATGCAGCGGGAGGGTGCCGGTGACGATGAGCCAGCGCCTGGTGAGGAACTGGAAGCCCAGTGCCTGGTCCGGCATGAGGTCGGCGGAGCGCCGCAGCAGCAGGTCGGTGAGCGCGGCGGCGGTGCGGTGGGCCATGGCCGGGGTGCCCACGAGGAGATTCGGCACTCCGATCGTCGACACGGTCGGGTGGGCGGGATAGGCGTCCGCCGGAATCGTCATGCTGTCGTACCGGAACTGGAACTGCCGCTGCAGTGCCGGCGCCAGGCAGCCGGTGTCGATCAGGCGGGTGCGTCGCGGCGCGTCGAGCTCCGGCGTCGGCAGGCCGTCACCCCAGATGATCGCGTCGACGCCGCCCGAAAGCAAAGTCTGGATCGCCGCGGCGAGCGGCCGGTGCGAGACGACGGTGTCGAGTTCGGGGTTCAGGTCCGCGGCGCGGAGCAGCCGCTCGGCGGTCATGGCCGCGCCGGAGCCGACCACGCCGAGATCCACCCGATGCCCGCGCAGATCGGCGGTCGTGCGCACGGGACTGTCGGCGCGCACGGCCAGTTGGATGTAGCTCTCGTACAGGCGGCCGATGGCTCGGATCGGGACGTCGGAGATTGCGGCGGCGTCCGCGAGCGTCAGCGCGGCGTCAATCTTGCCGTCGCCCAGAAGCTTCAGATTCGCCCGGGATCCGTCCGTCGCGACCGGCTCGATGCGCAGCGTGTCGGCGCTCGCCGCCACCTCGGCCAACAAGAGTGCGAAATCGTGGAACATGCCGCCGGGCCTGCCCGCGCCGAGCCGAACCGGCACCGGATCGCCGCCCAGCAGGCCGCCCGCCGCCCCCAGCCCGACACCCGCCCCGATCCCCGCCACTGCCCCCGCAACGCCCAAGAACCGGCGGCGGTCCATTCTCGTGACACTTCCTCTTGCGAGCCGAACCTCCAGAACGACACGCACTGCGCGGGTCGGGTTCCGAGTTTACTTGGCTTCGCGGTGTGCCCACACCGCGGCGGCGAACCGTGCGCGCCGGACGGAATTTGACAGTCTGTTGAGTGTGTCTGCGCGTTCGCCGCGGTTAGGCTCGCGCCGTGCCAGCGCAGTTGACTACCCGGGTCCAGGTGAATGGGTATCGGTTTCTGGTGCGCAGGCTCGAGCACGCGCTGGTGCGGCGGGATGTGCGGATGCTGCATGACCCGATGCGGTCACAGGGCCGTTCGGCCGTCATCGGCTGGGTGCTTGCCGTTCTGATGGTGGCCGGGTGCGCGATCATGGCGTTCCTGCGGCCGCAGGGCAGCGTCGGGGACGCGAAGATCGTGACGGGCAGGAATTCCGGCGCGCTGTACGCGCTGGTGGACGGCAGGCTGCATCCAGTGCTCAATCTGGCTTCGGCGCGCCTGATCACCGGCAGCAGCGAAGAGCCCCGGTCGGTGAAGGACGCCAAGCTGGCGACATTGCCCCGGGGGCCGCTGCTCGGCATTCCCGGTGCGCCCGCGGCGCTGCCGGGCTCGCGTGGCGGGGGCGCCGCGGCCTGGACGCTGTGTGAGAAGGTCGACGTCGCGCCGACGGGCGCCGCGGTGTCGGCGCGCGGCGTCACGTCGGCGGTGTTGGCCGGAGAACCGCAGTCGAGCAAGGACATTCAGCCGCTCGACGATTCACGGGCGCTGCTGGTGTCGCTGGATGAGCGGACTTTCCTGATCCACGACGGCAGGCGGGCGGAGGTCGATCCGGACAGCTCGGCGGTGAGTCGGGCGCTCGGCATTCGGGACGTCAAGGCGCGGCCGATCGGTCTCGGGCTGCTCAACGCCGCCGTCGCGGCGCCCCCGATTCGGCCGCCGTCGATCCCCCGGGCGGGCGAGCCGTCGCGTGTCGCCGGGGTCAAGATCGGGGCGGTGTTCACGGTGCCCGGCATCGAGACCCATGAACTGTACGTGGCGGTTGCTGAAGGGGTGCAACGTATCTCGCCGCTGACCGCGCAGATCATCCGAAACGCCAACACGGTGGGGGAGACCGGGATCGCCGCGGTGTCGCCGGACCGGCTCGACGGCGTGCCGCAGGTGACGCCGCTGCCGGTCACCCAGTTTCCGCGGGTTGCGCCCCAGATCGTCGGCGCCGACGAGGCCCCGGTGACGTGTCTGACGTGGACGCGGGACAGCTCGGACGGGCCTGCCCGGGTGCAGATGCGCGCGGGCAGGCGGCTGCCGCTCGACGACACCGCGACACCTGTGCGCTTGGCGGGCGCGGACGGTGCGGGCGCTCGCCTCGACGAGGTCTACGTGGCGCCGTCGAGCGGCGAGTTCGTCCAGGTCACCGGGATCGAGCGGACGAGCGTGCGCCGAGACAGCCTGTTCTACATCGGCGACAACGGAATCCGCTACGGCATCGCCGACCGGGAAACCGCCGCGACGCTGGGTCTCGGCGACCACCCGCGCCAGGCCCCTTGGGCCATCGTCGGCAGGCTGCCCGCAGGCCCGACCCTGCGCCGCGACGCCGCCCTGACCGCCCACGACTCCCTCCCCCAACCCGCACCCTGAGCCTCAGAACCCACTGAGCCCACTGAGCCCACTGATCGGAGGTTTCACACCCGTAGTGCGCATCCACACCCGCTGCTGGGGGTGTGGATGCGCACTACGGGTGTGAACATGGCGGTGATCTCAAGGGACGGCAAAATGTCTCGGGGTTTGCCTCGGCGCTGTTGGGCTGGACGGGTCGCGCCGATACATTCCGAAATTGTGACGGAGGCGCTTGGTGAGCCACAGTGGTGTCGGGTATCGGTAGTCGGCGGAAACACCCAGGTTGACTTGGCGTTGCCCGCGGCCGTGCCGATCGCGAGCTACATCGGCGAGCTGACCGGGCTGGTCGAATCGCGCAACCCCGACCGCGGCGAGGACGACGACGCCGAGGCGACGCGCCTCGAACACTGGAGTCTGGCGCGGCTGGGGGGTTCGCCGTTCGCGCCCGAGCAGACGCTGGCCGCGCTCGGAGTGCTCGACGGGGACCTGCTCGTATTGCAGAAGGTGTCCGGATCGACCGTGCCTGCGCTGTTCGACGACGTCATCGACGCGGTGGCCCGGCTTTCGGCCGACATGTTCGACTCGTGGGGCGCCGCGGCCGCGCGCCGGACCGGGCTTGCGGTGACGGCCGTCGCGGTCGGGGCAGCGATGGCGCTGCTTGTGGCGCTCAAACAGCAACAGGGCCGAGTCGTGCTCGCGGGCCTGGTGGCGGCGGGTTTCGGGGTGGTGGCGTTCGCGGCCGCGCTGTACGCTGCGCGGTCGCGGGCGGACGCCGCGTCGACCGTGGTGTTCGGTCTGTGCGCGGCGCTGCTGCCTGCGTTCGGATTCGCCGTCGCCTTGCCGGACGGACTCGGCAGCCCGCACGCGATGCTGGCTTGCGCGGTCGCGGCGGTGCTCGGGGTGCTGGTCCACCGTTACACCGGCGTCGGCGCCGCGGCGTTCTCGGCGCTGGTCACGCTCGGACTGTTCGGCGCGGGCGCTGCTGTGGCGCGGCTGGCGTCGGACGCGGCGGGGACGAAGATCGGCGCGGGCGTCGTCGCGGTGGGGCTGACCTTCATGACGTCGGTTCCGCGGCTGGCAATGGTGTTGGCGCGGTTGCCGATTCCGCCGGTCCCGACCGCGGGCGCGGAGATCGACCCGCACGACAGCGAGCCGCGGCAGGTGGTCGAGGGGATCGGCGCGATCGGGGCGGTGGCGATCCCGTCGGCGGCCCGGCTCGGCGAGCGGGCTCGCCGGGCGGGCGGCTACCAGACCGGCATCATGGCGGCCTTCGCGCT
>JABFVX010000434.1 GCA_013362555.1 Mycobacteriaceae bacterium | reverse complement strand
CGGGCCGAGCTCCTCTGCCCGTCCACTGCGGGTCAGGCTCGTCTTCCTGTGAGCCTGACGTCCCCGGTAATTCCGGCATCTTCACCTGCCCTATCCGGCGCCGTCATCCGGCCGTGCCGACGACCCGGCATGGCCTGTGACGCCTGAGAGCAAATGAGATTACCTGAATTGTCCGAATAAGTCCGGAATTCTACGGGTTACCCGGACGCCCTGGTCATTCACCCGCGCATGCTCGGAAGCCGTACCCCGCCGCGAAGGATCGCAATGCCTTCTCGTTCTCGTCCGGTTCCAAGGACTGTTCCACCGCCTTCTTCGCCTCGCCCTCCCTGCCCGCGCGCATCGCCGCCTCCGCGCGTCCGCTGAGCTCGCGCAGGCTCGCGGCCAGCGCCCTGGCGGGCACGAAGAACCTGTTCCGCACCTGCGGGACGTCACCATCGGGCGGCGCGATCGCTTCTATCGCGGCGATGGTGCCGGTCATCGACTCCGACGCGCGGCGCGGCTCGTCCACCTCCTCGCGCAGGTTGACAGGTGGCTCCTTGCGGAGATCCGACTGCCGGGACGCTTCCTCACACACCGCGTCCACGGCGGCGATGTATTGCCTTTTGACGTCCTCGTACGGTTCCTCCTCCGCCACCGAGACCGTCGCCCACAGCACGATGGCAAGGGCCGGCACGACCCCGCCGACGATCACGCGCCACCCCGGGACATGCCTTCTCTCACGCGATCTCATCCGCCGCTCCCTCCTTCGGAAGAAAACGCCCTTGGCGCTCGCGCGAGCGCCAAGGGCCGAAGTCCGGCCGAGCTACGTCCCCGTCCCAGCTCGGGATCAACACCGGATCCGGCGCTCCTGCGACCGCTTGTACAGGGTGGCCACTTCGCTGCCGCGCAGGACAGAATAGAGATGCACCTTCGTCTGGTTGCGGTAGAGCTGACTGCCGCCGGAGCACTTCCACGAAGGGGTCGTCGTCACGGTGAACGCCGCCCTTCCCTTCTTCACCTCCGAGGTGGCCTTCGTCCGCCAGAAACCGAGCCCGCGATACTGCTGGAGGCTCGTCTTGACCACGGCCCGGCGGCCCCACTCGCCTTTCTCGCAGTGGACCTGCCTGCTGGTCGTGATGTAGGCGCCGGTCCTGTACGGGGTCTTGATCCGCTGCCAGCCCTTGCAGCGGTCGTGGTACCCGATCCCCAGGTAGGACTTCGCCGACCAGCCCGGCGCCAGGACGGCCGAGCTGTCCGAGGCGGCGGTGACGCCCAGCCCCGCCTGCGCCGACGCGGACGACCCCGCCATAAGCCCGGCCGTCAGCCCGACGACGAGAGCCGCTCCGGTAATCCCTTTTCGTCCGATCATCGGATCTCCTTTCAAAGAAATCCTCTGCACTTTCCGACTCGGGAGTCCCCGATCAACCGCGCACAGAGATTCAGCGGAATATCCGAACACCTGCCAATGGCGTCGATGCCGAACACTTTCGCCGGGAACGGCACCACTCTGACCGCCAATGCCCAGCACCGGCAAGCGATCTGCCCCGTCCAATCATCCAAACATTGTCCAGAGCTATTAGGACAATCGAATCCGCAGGTCAGGAACTTGCGACAGAGATTCAACGTACCAGCGGAATCTTTCCCGGCTTCATACGATCAGTGCCCACATCGAGCCCGCCTCGGAGTTTCGCAGCAATTGCAGCACTCCAACAATTCGCAGGACGGCAAGGCATCGGTTGTCGCCGGAATCGATCGCAGGCAGTGGACACCAACCGCTGCGGGCCGCCCGGATCGGGGCGGGGCGGCGATGACGCCGTTGACGTCCTCGTGCGGAACGGCGAGCCTGCGTCGGGCGCTGTAAGCCCGGGATCGCACAGGGCCCCGGCCGGCGTGTTGTCTGAGGCTGTCATGCGAACCGGTAGGTCAGCCGCTTGACGGTCGTGAAGCCATGTCAGGCACGTGGGTGGCTGCGACTGCCGCCCGGTGGACCGGGTGCGGTGAGGGTGGCCGCGTCTGGGGCGGCATCGAGCGGCGGGTCGACGGTCAGCCGGATGAGGCGGCGGCCCGGGTGACGGCGAGTCGGGTCGCCGTCGCCCGGGCGTCGGGATGCTACGCGGGCGGCTGGATGACGGTGACCACGTGGGTGGTGCTCGCTGACTCGATGGTCGAGTTGCCGAGCAAGTTGACGGTGTACGTGTGTTCGCCGGCCGTGGTCGGCGTATCGGAGAAGCTGAACGACCCGTCGGCGGCGGGGGCCAACTTCACCAGGCCCTTCGAGGTGACGGTGCCATCCGGGCTGACGACCTTGCGCGAGACGGTGACGATCGTCCGCGGGAAGGTGATGCCGTCGGCGCCGAAGGTGCCGCTGAATTCGAGTCGCTCGCCGACGTTGCCCGTCGCCGGTCCGGTCACGGTGAGCGTCGGCTCGTACAAGGCCACCGTGACGGTCACCGAGGAGCCGCTACCCCAGAACCATGAGTTGCCCGGCCAGTACACCTGATACTTGAACGCCCCGATGGACGGCGGGGCGTCGGTGAATCGGTAGGTCCCGTCCGCCGCCGTGGTGATCTCCTGGAACGGCCTGGAGGTGCCGTCGGGGAGCCAGCGGTACAGTTCGAGCGTCTGTACGCCGGGTGCCAGTCCGCTGCTCAGCGTGAGTCGTCCGCTGAGGGTCGACTGCTTGAGCGCGGTCACCTTGGCGGGAGCCGTCAAGGTCAGCGTGGAGGAGTGATAGGGCGAGGGCGGCAGCCGCCAGAGGTGCATCCGCCCGGTGCCGGGCTCTTTCAGAACCGCGAAGGTGAGTGTGCCGTAGAACTCGATGCTGCCCGCCACCACAGCCTTCCCCTGGTGGGCGGCTGTGTAGATGGCCTCCGCGTTGGTCGCGTCGTACACCACGAGCTCCGCCGCGTCGCCCGCGGAGGAGTTCCAGCCGCCCACGACGTAGGCGCCGTTCGGGCTGGCCGCGACAGCGGTGGGGAGACCGTGCTCGCCGAATCCGCTGCTGTCGTAGGCGCGGCCCTGCGTCAGGGCTGTCGTGTCCCAGGCGTCGAACTGGCGGGTATCGTCCAACGCCGACAGCGCCGCCGACCCGTACTCGGCGAGTGTGAGATCCCGCAGGGCCGGCAGCCCGTTCGCGTCTCCGCGGATCTCGCCGCGCGAAGTGGCAGGCGTGGTGCTGATGTCGTACACCTTGACTGTGGCGGGGCTGACTCCCGGCTCCCCGGCCACCAGCGTGTTCCCGGCGACGGCGACGAGCGGAGCCTGGGTCGTGGCCGGCCCGACCCGGACGGGGGTGGGTGTCGCCGCCGCCGGAATGAGGCCGAGAACGCCTCCCTCTCCCGCTTCGCCGCAACCGAATCCGATCCACAGCCGATCGTACGACTGCGCCAGGCTCGACGGGCACGGGTACGCGGTGAGGTCGATGCGCTTGGTGATGGCGAGCGTGGTGGTGTCGATCTCGATCACTTCATGCGAATCGCGCAGCGCCGCGTACACCTTCCTGCCGGTCTCCGGCGAGGCCAGGGCGACAGCACCGGACAGGCCGGGGATCGTGTTGATGACCTTGCCGTCGATGGACGTGACCACGATCTGGTCGCCGGCGGCGACGAAGACCTTGCTGCTCCGCGCGACCACGTCTCCGCCCGTCCCGGCGACGCCGAGGTCGGTGACGGTCGCGGCGGCCGCGGCGGTCGCGGCGACGGGCGCCTGAGTGACGAGCAGGGCCGCCGTCAGGAGCAGGGTCCCGGCCCAGGCGACTAATCGGCGGGACAGAGGAGCACGCGCAGAGGTTGATGGGCGCACAGGCACTCCGTTCTGGAGGAGAAGGGGAGAGTCGAGCACCCCGGCATGACTACGGGACCCGCTCCCGCTGACGATCTTCGTTAATCGAACACATATTCGCATAGTGTGAGATTGCCGTCTAGGGCATCGGTC
>JABFVX010000378.1 GCA_013362555.1 Mycobacteriaceae bacterium | reverse complement strand
GCAGACCGGCTGGGTCGAGCAGACGCTGGCCAAGCACCGCGCCGACCCCGCCGTCGATTTCATCGTGTGCTTCTTCCACCACTGCGCCTATTCGACCACCGAGGCGCACGCCAGCGACGGCGGCGTGCGCGCCGCGTGGACTCCGCTCTTCGACCGGTACCAGGTGGATCTGGTGCTCCAGGGCCACAACCACGTGTACGAGCGGACCGACCCGATTCGGGCGGGACAGCCCACCCGGGTGGCGGAGGACCACGCGACGGTGTACCCGGCCACCGACGGCACGGTGTATTACACAGTCGGCTCCGGCGGCAGGCCGCGGTACAAGTTCCAGCCGGGCGAAGAGACCACGCACCGCGGCAAGTTCATCGCCGACACCTTCGTGCCCAACAGCTACGTGTGGACCCCGGACGGCCGCAAGCAGCCGGAGGCGGTCGCGTGGTCGCGAGTTCGCTACCGCGACTACGCCTTCCTGCGGGTCGACGTTCGCCCCGGCGCTCTCATGAGCGAGATGGAGGTCATCGCCGTCGACGAGAACGGCCGCGAATTCGACCGCCTCACCTTCCGGAGGCAGGTCACCCGCTGACCGTCGTCCAGAATGACCCATGACGTGCGCTCAACGCATTCCGTGGGTCGTTCTGGAAGGGTGGTGCGGGGCAACCGGTAAGCCCGGGACGGAATTCGGGAGCCCGGCAGGTGGTTGTCCCGCTACATGACGACTCGAGGCATCGGACAATTCGGCGTGTTGTTGTGGTACGCGGACGCGACTCCGGAGTTGGTGGCGGAGATCGAGGAGCTCGGCTACCACGCGGTGTGGCTGGCACACCCGGCGAACGCCGACCTGGAGCGGATCGATCCGATGCTGGCGGCGACGAGCCGGATCGCCATCGCGTCGTGCATCGTCAACATCTGGACCGCTCCGTCGAAGGAGCTCGCCGCGACGTTCCACCGGCTCGAGGCCGCTTACCCGGGCCGGTTCCTGCTGGGCGTCGGCGCCGGACACCCCGAGAACGACGGCGAATACCGCAGCCCCTACGCCGCCCTTGTCGACTACCTCGACGACCTGGACGCGGGCGGGGTACCAGCGCACCGCCGCGCGCTCGCGGCGCTCGGGCCGCGAGTGCTGAAGCTCGCGGCCGACCGGACAGGCGCCGCGCTGCCGTACCTGGTCACCCCGGAGCACACTCGGGAAGCCCGCGCCATCCTCGGCGACGACGTGCTGCTCGCCCCCGAGCACAAGGTCGTGCTGACCACGGACCCGGCCGAAGCCGCGGAGCAAGGCAGGCAGGGCATCGCCTACTACCTCGGCCTGTCGAACTACGTCGCGAACCTGCGCAGACTCGGCTTCACCGACGAAGACCTGGCCGCTCCCGGCAGCGACCGCTTGGTGAGCGCGCTCGTCGCGAGCGGCACCCCCGAGCAGGTCGCCGCCCGCCTGCGCGAACACCTCGAGGCAGGCGCCGACCACGTCAACATCAACGCCATCGCCGCGGGCGGCGACCCCATCCCCGCGCTGCGCGCCCTGGCCCCCCTCCTCGGCCTCGCCTGAACCGGTTTTCCGACCTCCGGTTCTCCGACCTCCAGAATGACCCGTGACGTGCACTTTCGCGCTGTGAGACGGCGGCCCGAGGAGGCAGCCTGCGTAACACCGCAGGGCCTCGAGAGCAGCGCTGTTCTATACCGCACGTCACGGGTCATTCTGGACAAATCAGGCTGGTCTCAGGCGCCGTCCGTAGAGTGGATTCATGGCACACGATGGGGATTCGGGCGGGGCAGCGGCGGCCGCACCGGGGCGATATGCCCGGTTCCGCGCGGTCATGGCGCGAAATCCGATGCTGAACACAGTGTGGCGCGCCGGCGTGTTCGTGGTCGGCGTCGCGGTGCTGATCGCCGGGGTGGTCATGATCGTCGCCCCGGGGCCGGGCATTCTGGGCGTCATCTTGGGTCTGGCGATCCTGGCGACGGAGTTCGCCTGGGCGCAGGCGGCTCTGCACAGAGCCAAAGCCGCAGCGGAGAAAGCCAAGGAAAAGGCCAAGGAGAAAGCCCGGCGGAAGTAGCGCTCAGGGGGCGGTTTGGCCTGGTTGGACTTTGCCGGTAAGGTAGAGCGTCGGTGCGTTTCGCGCGCCCGTAGTCAGCATGTCCGACGGCGGGGGCCGGAGTCACCACTGTACGGCAAACGATGTACACCAACCAGGCTTTCACGAGCCGGGATCGCGGAGGATATGGCGAAGAAGGACGGGGCCATCGAGGTCGAGGGTCGAGTAATCGAGCCGCTGCCCAATGCCATGTTCCGGATCGAGCTGGAGAACGGGCACAAGGTGCTCGCCCATATCAGCGGCAAGATGCGGCAGCACTACATCCGCATCCTGCCCGAGGACCGCGTCGTGGTGGAGCTGTCTCCCTACGACCTGTCCCGCGGACGCATCGTCTACCGCTACAAGTAGAGACTTCCCCGGCCGTTTCCGGGCCGGGGATCAACTGTGTCCACACCGGTGGGCATCGACAAAGTAGATAGGAACTGACGTGAAGGTTCAGCCGAGCGTCAAGCCGATCTGCGAGAAGTGCAAGGTGATCCGCCGTCGCGGACGGGTCATGGTGATCTGCGACAACCTGCGCCACAAGCAGCGCCAGGGCTGAACGCGGCAGAACACGCCCCTGCACCGATCACCGATCGGATTGGCAGAAGAAGACCTCCCAGCACCAGCCAGGCACGAGCGCCTGGTGGAACCCCCGGACCGGAGGCCGGGGCCCCACACGAGGGGACGGGCTGGGAGCAGACCTCCGCAAACAAAAGGAACGCCACGCAATGGCTCGTTTGATGGGTGTCGATCTCCCGCGCGAGAAGCGCATGGAGATCGCGCTGACCTACATCTACGGAATCGGCCGGACCCGGTCCAAGGAAATCTTGGCCGCCACCGGCGTCAGCCCGGACCTGCGCAGCAAGGACCTCAGCGATGACCAGGTCACGCAGCTGCGCGACTACATCGAGGGCTCCGACCTGAAGGTGGAGGGCGACCTGCGCCGCGAGGTGCAGGCCGACATTCGCCGCAAGATCGAGATCGGCTGCTACCAGGGGCTGCGGCACCGTCGCGGCCTTCCCGTGCGTGGTCAGCGGACCAAGACCAACGCACGTACCCGCAAGGGCCCGAAGAAGACCGTCGCCGGAAAGAAGAAGTAGCCCATGCCTCCCAAGAGCCGGGCCTCGGGCCCGAAGAAGACTCAGAAGGCGCGTCGCCGCGAGAAGAAGAACGTCCCGCACGGCCACGCGCACATCAAGTCCACGTTCAACAACACCATCGTGTCGATCACCGACCCGCAGGGCAACGTGATCTCCTGGGCGTCCTCGGGCCACGTCGGCTTCAAGGGTTCGCGCAAGAGCACCCCGTTCGCCGCGCAGCTCGCCGCCGAGAACGCCGCCCGCAAGGCGCAGGAGAACGGCGTCAAGAAGGTCGACGTGTTCGTCAAGGGCCCGGGTTCGGGCCGCGAGACCGCGATCCGTTCGCTGCAGGCGGCGGGCCTCGAGGTCGGCACGATTTCCGATGTCACCCCGCAGCCGCACAACGGCTGCCGTCCGCCTAAGCGTCGTCGCGTCTAGCGGGAAGGAAGGTTTAGAAAATGGCTCGTTATACCGGACCTATCACCCGCAAGTCGCGTCGTCTGCGTGTCGACCTCGTTGGAGGCGACCAGGCGTTCGAGCGTCGTCCCTACCCGCCCGGCCAGCACGGCCGCGCGCGGATCAAGGAGAGCGAGTACCTGCTCCAGCTGCAGGAGAAGCAGAAGGCCCGCTTCACCTACGGCGTCATGGAGAAGCAGTTCGCCAAGTACTACAAGGAAGCGAACCGCCAGAAGGGCAAGACGGGTGAGAACCTGCTGCGCCTGCTGGAGACCCGGCTGGACAACGTCGTGTACCGCGCCGGGCTGGCGCGCACCCGCCGCCAGGCCCGCCAGCTGGTCACCCACGGCCACCTGCTGGTGAACAACAAGCCGGTCGACGTTCCCAGCTACCGCGTCTCCCAGTACGACATCGTCGACGTCAAGGAGAAGTCGCTGGGCACCCTGCCGTTCCAGGTGGCCCGTGAGACCGTCGGCGACCGCCCGGTCCCCGGCTGGCTGCAGGTCGTCCCCGGCCGTCTCCGCATCCTGGTCCACCAGGAGCCGCAGCGCGCGCAGATCGACGTGCCGCTGCAGGAACAGCTCATCGTCGAGTACTACTCGAAGTAATCCCACTAAGGACGTCATATAGCGGGCGTCCAAAGGAGAAACACCATGCTGATTTCACAGCGTCCCACTTTGGCCGAGTCCGTTCTCGCGGACGACCGCTCGAAGTTCACCATCGAGCCGCTGGAGCCGGGCTTCGGCTACACGCTCGGCAACTCGCTGCGGCGCACCCTGCTCTCGAGCATCCCGGGCGCGGCGGTGACGAGCATCCGGATCGACGGCGTGCTGCACGAGTTCACCACCGTCCCGGGGGTGAAGGAGGATGTCACCGACATCATCCTGAACCTCAAGGGCCTGGTCGTGTCGTCCGAGGAGGACGAGCCGGTCACCATGTACGTCCGCAAGCAGGGCCCGGGCGCGGTCACCGCGGGAGACATCGTGCCTCCGGCGGGCGTCACCGTGCACAACCCGGACATGCACATCGCCACCATGAACGACAAGGGCAAGCTCGAGATCGAGCTGGTCGTCGAGCGTGGTCGCGGCTATGTCCCGGCGGTGCAGAACAAGGCCTCCGGCGCCGAGATCGGCCGCATCCCGGTCGACTCGATCTACTCGCCGGTGCTGAAGGTGACCTACAAGGTCGAGGCGACCCGCGTCGAGCAGCGCACCGACTTCGACCGGCTGATCCTGGACGTCGAGACGAAGAACTCCATCACCCCGCGGGACGCGCTCGCTTCGGCGGGCAAGACCTTGGTGGAGCTGTTCGGCCTGGCCCGGGAGCTCAACGTGGAGGCGGAAGGCATCGAGATCGGGCCGAGCCCGACCGAGGCCGACCACATTGCCGCGTTCAGCCTGCCGATCGAGGACCTGGACCTCACGGTGCGCTCCTACAACTGCCTCAAGCGCGAAGGTGTGCACACCGTCGGCGAGCTGGTGGCGCGGACCGAGTCGGACCTGCTGGACATCCGCAACTTCGGCCAGAAGTCCATCGACGAGGTGAAGGTCAAGCTGCACTCGCTCGGCCTTTCGCTGAAGGACAGCCCGGCGTCGTTCGATCCGGCCAACGTGGCCGGCTACGACGCGTCGACCGGCACTTGGAACGAGTCGTTCGGTGACGTCGACAGCAATGACCACGATTACGCGGAGACCGAGCAGCTCTAGTTCATCAGGAACTGCGTCTGCTCTGTCTCCCTCAACCCCCGGAGATACGAAATGCCCAAGCCCAAGAAGGGTGCTCGCCTCGGCGGGTCGGCGTCGCATCAGAAGGCGATCCTGGCCA
This sequence comes from Mycobacteriaceae bacterium, assembly GCA_013362555.1. Classification (GTDB taxonomy): domain Bacteria; phylum Actinomycetota; class Actinomycetes; order Mycobacteriales; family Mycobacteriaceae; genus JABFVX01. Next base: position 8,190 of record JABFVX010000378.1, on the reverse strand, counting down.
ACCTGGCCACCTCGCTGTTCGAGCACGGCCGCATCCAGACGACCGAGGCGAAAGCCAAGTTCCTGCGTCCCTACGCCGAGAAACTGGTCACCAAGGCCAAGGCGGGCAGTCTCGCGGACCGCCGCGAGGTGCTGAAGGTCATCCGCAACAAGGACGTCGTGCACGCCCTGTTCGCGGAGATCGGCCCGTTCTACGCCGACCGCAACGGCTGCTACACCCGGATCGTCAAGACGATGCCGCGCAAGGGCGACAACGCCCCCATGGCCATCATCGAGCTGGTCAAGGAGAAGACGGTGACCTCCGAGGCGTCGCGCGCCACCCGCGCGGCCGCCTCCAAGAAGGCTGCCGCCACGAAGGCTGAGGCCCCGGCCGACACCGAGGCCGCCGAGGACGAGAACTGATTCCCTCGCTTCGCCAGGTACGAGCCCGCCGTCCGCATTCGGACGGCGGGCTCGCCCCTTGTGGGCGCGCGAGTTCCACGAATCGGGCGGGTGCGTTCGGCGAGTTGCGCGGCCGCGCGTCGGGAGGCGTGCGGTGACCACACGACTGCGGTTGGACATCGCCTACGACGGCGCCGAGTTTCGGGGCTGGGCCAACCAGCCGGGGCTGCGGACGGTGTGTGGGGTGCTGGAGCAGGCCCTGTCGACAGTGCTGCGGGAGCCGGTGCAGCTCACCGTCGCGGGCCGGACGGATGCCGGGGTGCATGCCGAGGGGCAGGTTGCGCACTGCGACCTCGGCGACGCGCCGGATCTCGGCAAGCTCACGCACCGGCTGGCGCGGTTTCTGCCCGCGGATGTGCGGGTCACCCGGATCGCTGTCGCGCCGCCGGAATTCGACGCCCGCTTCGCGGCGCTGCGCAGGCACTACATCTACCGGCTCAGCACGGCCCGGCACGGGGCGAATCCGCTCGAGCGCGGATACGTCGTGCCGCAGGCCAAACCGGTGGATGTCGAGGCGATGCGCGCCGCGTCGGCCCGACTGCTCGGCCTGCACGACTTCGCGGCTTTCTGCCGCTTCCGGGAAGGCGCCACCACGGTGCGGGAATTGCAGCGCTATGACTGGGCGGTCGACGGCGACCGGCTCACGGCGACCGTCAGCGCGGACGCGTTCTGCTGGTCCATGGTGCGCAGTCTGGTCGGCGCCGTGCTGGCCGTCGGCGAGGGCAGGCGGCCGGTCGAGTGGGTCGACAGGCTGTTGTCCGAGCGCACCCGCTCCAGCGCTGTGCTCGTCGCCCCGGCCCATGGACTGAGCCTCGTCGCCGTGGACTATCCGGCGGACGCCGACTTGGCGGCGCGAACGGCCGAGACTCGCGCGGTGCGCACCGCGCCGCCGCCGGGCAGTTGTTGCGGCGACTGATGATTCGGCGTACCTCCAGAACGACTCATCAGTTGCGTCTTACGCACGTCATGGGTCGTTGTGGAGGCGGGTTGGATTCGCCCGGACCCGGCTGCCCACCCCTCTGGGGCAGCCGGGTCGCGCCCCGGCGTGGATCGAATATTTAGAGAACATAACGGTCCGTCCGGTTATCGTAACTGTTGATGGTGCCGTACGGTGACGGAATGGCGGAGCAGTTGCTGTTGGAGGTCATCGTCGGCAGCGTTCGCCCCGAGCGGTTCGGCCCCGTTGCGGCGAACTGGTTCCTCCACCGGGCGCGCGCGATCCAGGACTTCGAGGTCGGCGTGCTGGATCTGGCGGAATTCGAGCTGCCGGTTGACCTTTCGGAGACCCCCGCGGCCGAGCGTTTTCGGGCGCGGGTCGCCCAGGCGGACGCGTTCGTCGCGGTGACTCCGGAGTACAACCACGGCTACCCCGCGAGCCTGAAGCTGGCGCTGGACAGCGCGAAACGCGAATGGCGCGGCAAGCCCGTGGGTTTCGTCTCGTACGGCGGTCCGGCAGGCGGATTGCGGGCCGTCGAGCAGCTGCGCCAGGTGGTCGCCGAACTGCACATGGTCTCCGTGCGCGACGCTGTCAGCTTCCACCAGATCCGCAAGAACTTCGACCCGGCGGACCGCTACGCCGCCGACAGCGCCGACCGGCTCCTCCGCGAACTGGCGTGGTGGGCAAAGGCCCTCCGCCCCGCCCGCCCCTACCCCGGCTGACCAAAACGGTGCGGATCTACCCCACGGGTTGGCGGGCTCCGTAAGGCTGGCCGATGAAGGCGTTTTCGCGCGGGAGGGCCACCAGGTTGAGGTCGACGGCCGCGACGGCGGTCTGCAGGCGGAGACGGTTGCCTTGGGCGCCGGGCTGGTGGATGGCGATGTCCGGACGGCCGGTGGGCCACCCGGACGGGTCGGCGGCGAGGTAGATCGTCGTCACGCCCGCGTGCGGGGCGGGCGCGGCCACGCCGTCCACCAAGGTGGCATTGAAGCCCGCGTTGCTTTGGGTGGCGTCCCGGGCGAACGTCAGCCGCTCCGGATTCTCGATCGACGCGATGAACTGGTGCCAGACCTGCGGGCGGTCGGTGCGGATCAGGATTCGCGAGCCCACCGCCAGAGCGCGGAACACCAGCTGCTTCGCGACGAATGGGTCCGAGGCGACGTACACCGTCGAAATGCCCGCGCCCACAATGCGTGCCGCGATGCCCTGGCCGTTGCGGTCCGAGCCGATGAGCTGGCCGCAGCCCGCCTGCGGCAGGTGCAGCCGCTCGGTCGCGCCGAGCGGGAACTCCCCAGTGGGGATGGTGTGCGCGTTCGTGCCCGCGCCCAGCGGCAACTGCGCCAGCAGCGCCTCGCGGTGCCTGCCGTTCACCGAGATAAGGCCGGGCAGCTTCACCTGCGGCGGATCTTGGGCGGTGAGCCGCCACGCCGCGCCGAGCTTGATCGTGTCGGGGGTGGCGCCCGGCTCCAGCCGCACTGCCACGGTGGTGCCGAGCGATGGCGTCGACCACAGCTTGGCCAGCGTCTCGGAACTGAGCTTGTCCGGGTCGACCGCACTGCCGATGTTGGCGAAGTTGCCCAGCCGCGCCGAGCTCCAGCGCTGGCCGACGGTGCGCGGATCGGTGCCCGCGGTGATCTGGATGACCGCGTCCCGGATCTCCGGGGCGGTGAGAATCCGCGAGCGGCAGCCCGCTTCGGCCAGCGCCCGCACAATGCGCTGGGTCGCGATCGTGACCGAACGGGACGCGCCCTCGGCGCCGCCCCCGCGCCGTTCCACCGCGTCCTTGCAGTGCCGCATGTCGAGGCTGACGGCAAGCCAGACGGTGCGCACCGCGGTCGCCGGCAGCGGGCCGATCAGCTGTTCATACACCTGGCCTGCCGGCGTGCCGGGGCGAGTGCGGAAGCCGTGGCTGACGATGTCGATGCTGTCGAGCATCACGTCGTGCTGGGTCAGGCAGGCCGCGAGGGCGGGCAGCGGCAGCTTGTGGCTGGAATCGAAGGCGTCGCGGCTGATGCGGGTCAGCCCGCCCAGCGGGGCCAGCACCTCGACGACCGACACCACGCGGCTGCCGTCCCAGTACAGCCCGAGCGAGCGCCCGCCGGGCGCGCGAAAGTCGACGGTGGATCCCAAGCGCGTGCGGCGTTTGCCGAGAAACCCCCACCACACCCGCAGCCACCCGGTCGCCGTGCGCCTGCCCACAGGGATCAGCAGCAGCGCGGCCACTCCCACCGCCACCGCGACCGCCGGGGCCAGAGCCACCCCCGCGACCAGCGCCAGTGCGCCCGCCGACACCCCGACCAGCTGCGCTGCCACCAGATCCACCGGAGCGATCCGCCCGAACACCGGAGCCGGGCCCGCGCCCTCAACATCCGCCATGGTCGCTGTCCCCCTGGCACCTTCTCGCGGCGGGACTCCACCCGCCCCCGTACATGTGGGGGTAACACTAGCCGGGTTTGGCGGGCAGCTGCGCGCCAGCCGCGGTAAGGGGCCGCCTCCTACCTCCAGAATGACCCGTGACGTGCGCCGAACGCACGTCACGGGTCATTCTGGAGGGTTGATACTGTGTGTTCGAGATCGACGTGACGTTGGGGGGAGAACTGTGCCGCAGCAACCGACCACCCGTGCCCAAATCAGTGGATACAACTTCCTGGTGCGCAGGATGGAGCACGCCATTGTTCGGCGGGACGTCCGGATGCTGTTCGACCCGATGCGGTCGCAGTCGCGGGCGTTCACCGTGGGGGTGGTGCTGGCGACAGTCGCGCTGGCCGGCTGTGCGGTGCTGGCGCTGATCCGGCCCCAGGACAAAGTCGGCAAGGACAGCAAGATCTTCGTCGCCAAGGATTCCGGGGGGATGTACGTCAAGCTCGGCGACACGGTGCATCCCGTGCTGAACTTGGCATCGGCGGAGCTGGCCGTGGGTGAGCACGTCAAGCCCGGCATCGTGAAGGGATCCGAGCTCGCGAAACGTCCGCGCGGCGCGCTGATCGGGATTCCGGGAGCGCCGTCCTCGATGCCGACGTCCAGCCCGAACGGCAGGTCGTGGACGGTCTGCGACACCGTGGCGGCAGGCTCGGGGGAGCCGACGACGTCCGTGGTGGTCGGAGCGCCGAAGTTCGGCGACACCGTGCGCAAACTGAGCAGCGCGGACGGGCTGCTGGTGAAGTCGCCGGAGGGGTCGGTCTACCTCGTCTACGACGGCAAGCGCGCGCGAGTGGACGTAGGTGCGAAGAACCGCGTCGTCACCGACGCGCTGCAGATCAGCGGCATAACCCCGCGGCCGATCAGCGAAGGCATGCTCAACGCCATCCCCGAGGTCCGGGCCATCGCCGCGCCCAAGATCGACGGCGCGGGCGCCGCGCCGGGGTTCCAGATGCTCTCGCCGGACGTGTCGCTGCCCTCGGACGCCAAGGTCGGCTGGGTGCTGGTCACCCCGGGCGAGACCAAGCAGTACTACGTGGTGCTGCGCGACGGCTTGCAGCAGGTGTCGCCCGCGGCCGCGGACATGATCCTCTACTCGCTCAACATCGGCCAGCAGGAGTACGAAAAGGTCTCGCCGAGCGTGCCCTCCAACTCGCCGGAGTCGCATGAGCTCGACTCGGTGGTGTCCACGTACCCGAGCAGGCAGTTGACGATCAGCAAGGTCGACGACGCCCCGGTGAGTTGCCTGTCCTGGAAGCCGCTCGGCACGTCGAAGGACCGCGAGACCGCCACCACCCGCGCCGAGCTCAGCCTCGTCGCGGGCCGGTCGGTGCCGGTGGACCCGAATGCCAAGGGCGTCAAGCTGATCAAGTCCGACGACGCCTCGACTATCGCGGGCGAAGGCGCCGCGCCGCGGACCAAACCGGCCGACACCGTCTACATCCAGCCCGGCACTGGCGACTACGTCCTCACCACCGGCATCGAACCGAACAGCCAGGCCAAGTACAACCTCTTCTACGTCGCCGACACCGGCGTCCGCTACGGCATCGACAACGCAGGCGTTCAGCAGGGCCAGGCCGACGCGAGCAAGTCCCTCGGCCTCACCGACCCGGCCCCGGCCCCCGACCCCATCGTCGCCCTCCTCGGCGGCGGCCCGACGCTGTCCCGCAAAGCCGCCTTGGTCGCCCACGAGGGCATGTCCGGCGACCCCCGCGGCGACGCCGTCCCCGTCCCTTCCGCAGGCGGCTGACCAAATACCTCCAGAATGACCCATGACGTGCGCTAGGCGCACGTCATGGGTCATTCTGGAGAGATTGTCACGGGGCGGGAATCGGCGGCGGAGAGGCGGGCGGCCTCGAGGACGCGGAGGGCGGCCGCGGCTTCGCGGGCGGTCACGGGGGGCGGGGCTCCGGTGCGCAGCGAGTGGGCGATGCGGGCGTAGAAGGCGGGCCAGTCGCCGGGGAGAGTGCGAACGGGGGTCGCGGAGTCAATGGTTCCTAGTGTGCCCCAAGATGATTCGGGCTCGACTCCCCAGCCATCCGCTGGGCGCCGCCCTGCGCGCAGGGCGGCCTCCTGCGGGTCCATGCCGTACTTCACATAGCCTGCCGTGCTGCCCAGCACCCGGAACCGTGGGCCGAGCTGTGCCGCGCAGGCGCTCATCCACAGGTGGGACCGGACACCGTTGGCGTGCGCCAGCGCGACGAACGTGTCGTCGTCCGCTTCCGCGCCCGGCCTGCGCGTATCCACTTCGGCGTACACCGATTCCACCGGGCCGAACAGCGTCAGCGCCTGGTCGACGAGGTGGCTGCCGAGGTCGTACAGGAGCCCGCCCAGCTCGGCCGCGGTTTCGCGCCACCCGCCTTTCGGCTGCGGCCGCCACCGCTCGAACCGCGACTCGAACCGCCACACCTCGCCGAGCCCGCTTTCGTCGACGAGCGCGCGAACCGTCCGGAAGTCGTTGTCCCAGCGCCGGTTCTGGAACACGCTCAGCATCAGCCCGCGCTCGTCGGCCAGGGCCGCCACGTCTTCGGCCGCCGCTGCCGTCGCCGCCAGCGGCTTGTCCACCACCACCGGCAGCCCCGCCTCCAGGCCTGCCCGCGCCAGCGGCACGTGCGTCCGGTTCGGCGTCGCCACCACCAGCAGGTCGAGCGAATCCGCCCGCGCCAACAGCTCCGCAGGCGTCGCGACCACTCGCACGCCCGGATGCTCGGCCTGAGCCTGCGCCTGCCGCTGCGGATTCCCCGTCACCACCGTGTCGAGGGCCATGCCCGCCGCCGACGCGATCAACGGGGCGTGAAACACCGAGCCCGCCAGCCCGTAGCCCGCGAGCCCCACCCGCAGCGCAGTGGCGGACCTGGCGTCGACGACGTCTGCAAGCACGCTGGCAGCGTAGTTCATACCGATCCGGATCCTCCAGAATGACCCGTGACGTGCGGTGTTGAATGGCGCTGTTCGCGAGGCCCTGCGGTGTTACGCAGGCTGCCTCCTCGGGCCGCCGTCTCACAGCGCGAAACTTGATGGCGCTGTTCGCGAGGCCCTGCGGTGTTACGCAGGCTGCCTCCTCGGGCCGCCGTCTCACAGCGCGAAACGCACGTCACGGGTCATTCTGGAGGTTTGCGGTTCAGGGGGTTGACGGCCAGCAGGCCGAGGATCAAGGCCAGCAGGATGGCGCCCGCGGCGACCAGGGCGGCGTTTCGGGGCCGGTGGTCGGGGGCGGGCTCGGGGGCCGGGATGGGGAGCTGGTAGCTGTAGGGCTTGTCGGTTTTGATGCCGCCGACACCGGGGTTCGGCATGTCGGCCGCGAGGTCGGCGGTCACCGCCGCCAGGGGGTCGACGATGCCGTAGCCGACGTACGGATTCCAGCCGCCGCCGGGCGCGTGCGCGGTTTGCTCGATGCGCTTGATCACCTCGCCCGCCGTCAGGTGTGGATAGCGCGCCCGCACGAGCGCTGCCAGCCCGGACACGTAGGGCGCGGCGAAGCTGGTGCCTTGGAAGCCGACGGTATTGCCCTTGTCGTCAGGGCCCTTCCGGCTGGTGAGACCGGAGCTGTTGGGGTCGAGCGAGACGATCTCCTCACCGGGCGCGGCCACGCCCACCCACGGCCCGGGCACCGTGAACGTCGACGGCTGACCGGTTTTGGGGCTCACCGAGCCGACGGCGAGCACATAGTCGCTGAAGCGCGCGGGCGACACGTTGAGGGTCACGTTGTCCCACGGGCTCTTGTCCGGGTGCACCGGGTCGACGATGTTGTCGTTGCCGGACTGGCAGTCGCCGTCGCGGTTTCCGGACGCCGCCACGACCACGACATTGCGCTGGTAGGCGTACTTGACCGCCGCGCCGATGCCATCGTCGCGCATCGGTTTGCTCGACGGCGAGCAGTAGGTAAGCGAGACGTTGACCACCGCCGCGCCGATGTTCACCGCGTGCACGATGGCCGCGCCCAGCGCGCCGAGCGGGCCGTAGCCCTTGGCGGGCTCGCCTGCTTCCCTGTGCTGGGTGCCTTTGAGTTCGTACGCCGCCGACTGGGCGCGCAGCGTGATGATCGAGGCGTCCGGCGCCACTCCGGCGAAGCCGTGCCCGGTGTCCTTGCCCGCGATGATGCCCGCGACGATCGTGCCGTGCGCGTCGCAGTCCTCCAGGCCGTTGGCCCCGCCGACGTAGTCGCCGCCCGCGGTCAGACTCAGCCGCGGGTGCGCGGACACCCCGGTGTCGATCACCGCCACCTTGACCCCCTGCCCCCGCGTGAACTTCCAGACGTCCTGAAAGTTCAAGTACCGCTGTGATATCGGCGCGGCATTGGTGGCGATCTCCGGCGTGGTCGGCATGCACTGGTTGCGCTTCTCGGTGGTCCCGAACGGCGCGGGCGGCCCGTCCCCGGGCGGCGCCCCCACCGGC
>JABFVX010000465.1 GCA_013362555.1 Mycobacteriaceae bacterium | reverse complement strand
CTGCGGCACCGGGCCGGCGAACGGCCCCTCGCCGGGAGCCGCCGCAGCGACGCTCCCCGGCAGCACCGTCACCGCCGCCAGCACAGTAGCCAGAGACACCCACCTCACACGCCTTGTTGTACTCGCCTACCCCGCCGAAACCCCCGAGACACGCGGTACCAAAGTGACTGTTGTGACTCGACGTGCCGTACAACCTCACACCCGTAGCGCGCGTCTACACCCGCAGCTGCGGGTGTAGACGCGCGCTACGGGTGTGAGGTCAGTGGGCGTTGAGGGCGTCCAGGATCTGAGGGCGCGCCTTCCACAGGGACTCCTGCCAATACGGCCAGGAGTGGACACCGGTCCAGCCGAAGTCCCAGGTCACCGGAAGGTCGAGGAGCGCCATCCTGGCCTGGAAGGCGCGGGTGTTAAGACCGCAGATGATCTCCAGCGCCATGGCGTTCATGAGGTTGAACGGGCCCATCGCGAGGTCGCGGAACTGCGGGACGCCGTCGCCCGCGGACACGTACAGCGACAGGCCGCGCAGCCTGGACGCGAACACGAACGGGTCGTTGCGCAGCCAGCCCGGACCCCACGGCGGGCCCCACATCGCGTCGATGTTGTAGCCGCCCGCGTCCAGCATGGCAATCCGCATCGCCTCGCGCATGCCCGGCGCCGAGATGTTCAGCGCGCCGGAGAACGACGCCGCGAACTTGAACTGGTCGCGGTGGTAGGCCGCCATGGCCAGCGCCGAACTGCCCGCCATCGACAGGCCCGCAACACCGTAGTTGTTCGGCGATACGCCGAAGCCGGCCAGGAACTTCGGCAGTTCCTTCGTGAGGAAGGTTTCCCACTTGTAGGTCACCTTCTGACCGTTGAAGTTGCTGGAGGAGTACCAGTCCGTGTACAGGCTGGACTGGCCGCCCACCGGCAGGACCAGGGTGACGTTGTCGTTGGCGAACTGCTGCAGCGCATTGGTGTCGTGCGACCAGGCGTTCCAGTCGTTGCGCGCACGCATGCCGTCCAGCAGGATCATCGCGGCGTTGCCGCCGCGCTTGGCCCACTGCACCTGGACCTTGATCGGGCCCATGGTCGACGGCACCAGCAGTTCCTGGTAACCGCCCGGCGGCGTCTGACGGACGGGGGCGGCGGGGGCAGCTCCGGCGACGGCGCCGCCCGCCACACCGGCGGCCACCGGCACGACGAGGGCCGCGGCCAGGGCTGTCACGATTCGTTTTGCGCGGCGTCCGCTACCGGACTGCCGACGGGCACTCACACGCATCAACACACCCCATGTCTTCGTTCAGCGGCACCGAACTGTTTCAACCGCGCTTCAACCGCACCGAAATCTCACTGCTCCGTGTCGGCCGAGTTTGCCCGTCCGATACCGACTCGTGACATTAACTCGCGCCGCTGATTTCCGCCAGATCCTGGGAAAACTACTGCCGGGCAACACAAACCCCGCAGTCATAGCATCTTGCTATCAACGCGGGGTTCTGCGCAAGCGGGTGTCAGGTCAGTGCGCGTGCAGAGCGTCCAGGATCTGGTTGCGCGCGTGCCACAGCTCGTCCTGCCAGTAGGACCACGAGTGCACGCCGGTCCAGCCGAAGTCGTAGGTCGCCGCGATGTTGAGCAGCTGCATCCTGGCCTGGAAGGCGCGGGTGTTCAGCGCGCAGATGATCTCGATGCCCATCGCGCTCATGAGGTCGACCGGACCCATTGCAAAGTCTTTGAGCTGCGGAATGCCGTCACCGGAGGAGATGTACATCGACATGCCGCGCAGCCGCGGCGCGAACACGAACGGGTCGTTGCGCAGCCAGCCCGGACCCCACGGCGGGCCCCACATCGCGTCGATGTTGTAGCCGCCCGCCTTCAGCAGCGCCAGGCGCATCGCCTCGCGCATGCCCGGAGCGGAGATGTTCAGCGCGCCGGAGAACGACGCCGCGAACTTGAACTGGTTGCGGTGGTAGGCCGCCGTGGCGAGCGCGGAGCTGCCCGCCATCGACAGGCCCGCGATGCCGTAGTTGTTCGGCGAGACGCCCAGCTTGCCCAGGTACGCGGGCAGCTCCTTGGTCAGGAAGGTCTCCCACTTGTAGGTGACCTGCTGGCCGTTGAAGTTGCTGGTCCCGTACCAGTCGGTGTAGAGGCTGGACCGGCCGCCGACCGGCATGACGAGCGTGAGGTTGTCGTTGGCGAACTGCCTCATCGCGTTGGTCTCGAACGACCACGCGTTGCGGTCGTTGCGGGCCTCCATGCCGTCGAGCAGGATGAGCGCCGCGTTGCCGCCGCGCCGCGCCCACTGCACCTGGACCTTGATCGGGCCCATGCTCGACGGGATGAGCAGCTCCTGGTACCCGCCGTTCGGCGCCTGGTGCACCGGCGCACCGGGCGTCGCACCCGCGACCGCCGTGCCTGCCACACCGGCCGCCACCGGCAACACCAAGGCCGCGGCCAGCGCGGTCACTATCCGCCTGCCGCGGCGTCTTCCGTCGGACCGCCACTTGCGGGCATTCCAGCGCATCTAACACCCCAATGTCTTCGCTTCACAGGCGCCTATCCGCGCAAGCGCCACCACAATCGGTCCCGACCGATATCGACTCGTGACATTATCCCGCCGAAGCCGTTTACGCCAGCCGTTCCACCGAAATGCCTTGTTGGACAAAGGGTATACTGATCAGTAATAGCGACTTGCTATCAACATCGGCTGTCGTGTCACCTCCGGCGGCGGAGCGGCCTGCCGCGGCGCTCGTCACACCTGTGCGGTTGGTCACTCCGATAGGGAGGAGACGCGCGGCATGTCGCCGATGAGCGGGCGTATCGTTCCATACGGACCACCGCAATCTAAGGGAGCAACACATGCCCGCTCGCATCGACACCGCTGTCGGAGCCGCACACACGCAGATGCTCGGGCTCGGCGTCTACCGGCCCGAGCGAATTGTGCCGAACTCGGAGATCGTCGGGCCGATCGACTCCAGCGACGAATGGATCCAGACTCGCTCGGGCATCCGGGCCAGGCGCTTCGCCAGCGGCGGGCGCGGCTCCGCCGACCCCGAGTCGGTGATCGGCATGGCCACCGAGGCGGGCCGCCGGGCGCTCGCGGCCTCCAACCTGGACGCCGACCAGATCGGTGCGGTGGTGCTGGCGACGTCGTCGCAGATGGTGCTCGGCCCCTCGGCGGGCGCGGTGGTCGCGACCAATCTCGGCATGTCGGACACCGCGGCGTTCGACGTCTCCGCGGGCTGCGCCGGCTTCTGCTACGCGCTGGCCAACGCCTCGCACATGGTCCGCGCGGGCATCGCGCAGTATGTCCTGGTGATCGGCGTCGAGCGGCTCACCGACCTGCTCGACCCCACCGATCGCAGCTGCGCGTTCATCTTCGCCGACGGCGCAGGCGCGGTCGTCGTCGGACCGTCCGAGGAAGAGGGCATCGGCCCGGTCGCCTGGGGCTCCGACGGCAGCCAGACCGCCGCCATCAAGCAGGACAAGGACTTCCAGGAATTCTTCGCCGAAGTCGCCGAGAAGGGCGCGGAGGCCGGGCGGCCGTTCATTCGCATGCAGGGCACTGCGGTGTTCCGCTGGGCCGCGACCTTCCTGGAGAAAGCCTGCCGGGACGCGCTGGACAAGGCGGGCGTGTCGGCCGAGGACCTCGACGTGTTCGTACCGCACCAGGCCAACAGCCGCATCACCGACGCGCTGGTCCGCGTGCTGAAGATGCCGGAGAACGTCGTCGTCGCCAAGGACATCGCCGAAGCGGGCAACACCTCGGCAGCCTCCATCCCGTTGGCCATGGACCAGGTCCTGCGCACCGGCGGCGCCCAGCCCGGCGACACCGCCCTGCTCATGGGCTTCGGCGCCGGCCTCGCCTACGCGGGCCAAGTAGTCCGCCTCCCCCGCATCGCGGAGTAACCCCTCCCTCTAGAACGACCCATGAGTTGCGCTGAGCGCAACTCATGGGT
>JABFVX010000020.1 GCA_013362555.1 Mycobacteriaceae bacterium | reverse complement strand
ATCACCAAGGGAGACACCGCGATCAGGGACGCCGCGTTCATCGCGCGCAACGCGCCGCCGTGCTCTGTGCTGTCGGTGTTCAGGGCAGCGACAAGGCCCGACGTGTCACCGACGACGATCACTCCGGGCCGCCCATTTCCTGTACGGCGTTGCGCACGTCGTCCTCGGTGACGTCCTTCCCGAAGCTGAATTGCGGAAGGTCGAGCGGCTCAGTCCATCGCTGGGCACGGAGCGCGGCGATGTGGAACGCTTCGCGGAAGTACTCCGATTCCGGCTTTCCCTCCCGCCGGGCCGCCCGCTTGATGATCGCCAAGTCGTTCTCGTCGACCATGACCGTCGTCTTCTTCAGGCCCATATGGTTATGGTACCCGCGCCAGCACCTTCCAGAACGACCCGTGAGTTGCGCCTGACGCAACCCATGGGTCGTTCTGGAAATTTGGTGCGCGAGGGGGGACTTGAACCCCCACGTCCTAGGACACTGGAACCTAAATCCAGCGCGTCTGCCAATTCCGCCACTCGCGCGTGACGACCCCAGCCTACCGGGTGGTAGTCGCGGAACTACCCGAGGGTAACCAATGCGGCTTCGGCGTTTCTTCCGGATTTCGCGGTGTCGAACCGCGAGTCTTACTGGAGGGTAACCCTACCTGGGTTTATAACAAGTTGGTAACGGTAAAGTTGAGGGTTCCCTCATGTTTGCTGGGCCCGTTTTGACGCTCCGGCCTGCGGGTTTGTGGATCGCGCGACTGGTTCACTATGCCCGATTTTTGGACGGCGGTACCGAAATACTCATGGGTAGTGCGTTATGGTCCGTCGGAAACATGAGGGATCCCTCAACTTTTATGCCAATCTGGACGTTGACCCGATCTCCACAAGCAGAATGGGAAGCACACCGAGTGACGATCTACGACAGCGCAGCATCAGGTGGCGGCCTCGCGGGACAGCGGCACTCCGGCCGTGAGCCCGTGCTGGACCGGATTCTGGCCGGCGAGCCGTACGCCCTCGCGTTCGGTGGGCAAGGCGCGCCTTGGCTGGTCGAATTGACCCAGATCTGCCGTGACGGCGCCCTCGAGGGCGAGCTCGCGGCGCTGCTCGCCCCGGTCGCCTCGCAGCTGCTGGTGGTGCGCCCCAGCGGCTTCGACCCGAACGGCTGGATGGCCGCGGACGCCGACGACGTCGACGATCCGGCCGGGCCGGGCGTGCCGACGGACGCCGTCCTGCGCTCGGCCGCGGTCTCGCTGCCGGGCGTGCTGCTGAGCCAGTTGGCCGCGCTGCGGGTGCTGGAGATGGCAGGCCTGGAGGCCGGGTCGACGCCGCCGGTGGCGCTGGTGGGCCACTCCCAGGGCCTCCTGGCGGCCACCGCGGGCGCGCTGCGCGTGGCGGGCGAGGGCGGGTTCGAGTCCGACGCCCAGTTGTTGGCCCTGGCGCAGTTGATCGGCGCGGCCGCCGGACTCACTGCGCGCAGGCGCGGGCTGCTGGCGGCAGGCGACCGCGCGCCCATGGTCGCGGTGTCGCACGTCGACCCGGCGCACCTGCGCGAGATTGTCGCGGAGGTCGCCGCGAGCGTGTCCGATCCGCTTGCGGTGCCTGTGGTGTCGATCCGCAACGGCCGCCGCCGCGCGGTGTTGTCCGGGCCGCCCGCACAGCTGGCGCGGGTCAAGCAGCGGTGTGCGCAGATCAGCGCGGAACAGACCGCGCAGCGTGAGGCCAAGCGCCGGGGCGGCGCGGTGTTCGCGCCGGTCTTCGAGGAGCTGCTGGTCGAGGTGGGCTTCCACCACCCCGCCCTGGGTGACGCCGTCGAGTTGGTGGCGCAGTGGGCGGAGCTGAGCGGGCTCGACGTCGCGCTGGCGCGCAGGCTCGCCGACGAGATCCTGGTGCAGCCGGTCGACTGGCCCGCCATCGTCGACGGCGTCGCCGCCGAAGGCGCCGCGTGGGTCCTGGACCTCGGCCCGGGCGATCTGCTGAGCCGAGTGACCGCGCCGGTGTTGCGGGGCAGCGGCGTCGGTATCGTCGCGGCCGCGACGCAGGAAGGCCAGCGGCGGTTGCTGACCCCGGGCGCCGCGCCGGAAATCCCGCGCGCCTGGGCGGAATTCGCGCCGAAGCCGGTGACGCTGCCGAACGGCCGCGTGGTCACCGAGACCGCGTTCACCCGTCTCACCGGGCGCTCGCCGATCCTGCTGGCGGGCATGACGCCGACCACAGTGGACGCGAAGATCGTCGCGGCCGCGGCGAACGCGGGCCACTGGGCCGAGCTGGCGGGCGGCGGCCAGGTGACCGAGCAGATCTTCGCCGACCGGGTGGCCGAGCTGAAGACGCTGCTGGAGCCCGGCAGGGCCGTGCAGTTCAACTCGCTGTTCCTCGACCCGTACCTGTGGTCGTTGCAGTTGGGCGGCAAGAAGCTGGTCCAGCGGGCCCGCGCCGCGGGCGCCCCGCTGGACGGCGTGATCGTCACCGCGGGCATCCCCGAGCTGGACAAGGCCGTTGCGCTGATCGAGGAGCTGACCGAGGTCGGTATCGAGCACATCGCCTTCAAGCCCGGTACGGTGGCGCAGATTCGCGAGGTCGTCCGGATCGCGCACGCGGTCGAGGACCGCGCGATCATCATGCACGTCGAGGGCGGCCGCGCGGGCGGCCACCACTCCTGGGAGGACCTCGACGACCTGCTGCTGGAGACCTACGCCGAGCTGCGGATGCACTCGAATGTGGTGGTCTGCGTCGGCGGCGGCATCGGCACGCCGGAGCGCGCGGCCGAGTACCTCACCGGAACCTGGTCCACCCGTTACGGATACCCGGCGATGCCGCTGGACGGCGTGCTGGTGGGCACCGCGGCGATGGCCACGCTGGAGGCCACCACCACCGCCGACGTCAAGCAACTGCTCGTCGACACTCCCGGCACCCCGGACTGGGTCGCGGCGGGCTCCGCGGAAGGCGGGATGGCCTCGGGCCGAAGCCAGCTCGGCGCCGACATCCACGAGATCGACAACACCGCTTCGCGCACCGGACGCCTCCTGGACGAGGTCGCGGGGGACGCGAAGGCGGTCGCCGCGCGGCGGGCGGAGATCGTCGCCGCGCTCAACGGCACCGCGAAGCCGTACTTCGGCGACGTCGCCGAGATGACGTACGCACAGTGGCTGCGGCGCTACCTGGAGCTGGCCGTCGGCACGCCCGCGCCCGCCGCCTTCGACACCGGCAGTGACGTGGCCGAGGCCATCGCCGAGTCGGTGCGCTCGCCGTGGCTCGACGGAACCTGGCGCGACCGCTTCGCGGAGATGTTGCAGCGGACCGAGTCCCGGCTGCACCCGGCCGATTCCGGTGACATCCCCACCCTGTTCGCCGACCAGGACCTCCTGGAGCGCGGCGCGGACGCGATCGAGATCCTGGTCGCGGCCTATCCGGACGCGGAGACGGTGCAGCTGCACCCTGCCGACGTGTCCTTCTTCACCGCGCTGTGCAAGACGCCCGGCAAGCCGGTGAACTTCGTCCCGGTGATCGACGCCGACGTGCGGCGCTGGTGGCGCTCCGACTCGCTGTGGCAGGCACACGACCCGCGCTACTCCGCCGACCAGGTGTGCGTCATCCCCGGCACCGTCGCGGTCGCGGGCATCACCCGTGCCGACGAGCCGGTGGGCGAGCTGCTCGACCGGTTCGAGCAGGCCGCCACCGACGCTCTGTTGCAGTCCGGCAGCATTGCGCACCCGGTTCCGGCCCGGCGCTACGCCGAAATCGGCGACGAATCCGCAACTGACGTGGGTGCGCTCGGCATCGCGCTGGCGTCGCCCGACGTGGACTGGGCAGGCCGCATCGCCCCGAACCCGGTGCACCGACTCGGCACGCCCGAGCAGTGGACCCACACGTCCGTCGGCGGCCTGGTTCACCCCGAGACCGGCGCTACCCTCACCGAAACCGATTCCGGGCAGGCTGAATTGGCGGTCGCGGTAGCGCCCGGTGCGCA
>JABFVX010000178.1 GCA_013362555.1 Mycobacteriaceae bacterium | reverse complement strand
GGCCGAGCTGGTCCGGCACTGGCTCGCCGCCTTCGGGCCCGGCACCCTCGCCGACCTGAAGTGGTGGACCGGCTGGACGCTCACCGCGGCCCGCGCCGCGCTCGCCGACGTCGGCGCGGTCGAGGTGGGACTGGCGGAGGGGACCGGGCACCTGTTGCCGGACGATCTGGAACCGGTTGTGGCCGAACAGCACTG
This sequence comes from Mycobacteriaceae bacterium, assembly GCA_013362555.1. GTDB lineage: Bacteria > Actinomycetota > Actinomycetes > Mycobacteriales > Mycobacteriaceae > JABFVX01. The sequence goes on along the minus strand of JABFVX010000178.1, from coordinate 3,769 downwards.
GGTTGCGCTGCTGCCGGCTCTCGACCCGACGCCGATGGGGTGGCAGCAGCGGGAATGGTACCTCGGCGCGCACAAGGCCGCGGTGTTCGACCGCACCGGCAACGTCGGGCCCACCGTCTGGTGCGACGGCCGCATCGTCGGTGGCTGGGCGCAGCGACCGGACGGCGACATCGCGGTCCGGCTGGTCGAGGACGTCGGGTCCGACGCCCGCCGGGAGATAGACACAGCCGCAGCGAATCTCGGATCGTGGCTGGGCGAGGTGCGGCTGTCCGCCCGCGGCCGCGGCCGCACGCCGCTGGAATCCGAATTGTCCAGTTGACCCGCTTCCCCACACCCGAATCACGCATCCACACCCGCAGCTGCGGGTGTGGATGCGTGATTCGGGTGTGGGGACGGCCGCTATTGCGGATAGAGTTGGGGGCGTGGTCGCTTTGGTCTGGCTGATCGCCGGGATATTGCTTGCGGCCGCCGAGATGTTGACGGGCGAGTTTTCGCTGTTGATGCTCGGCGGGGGAGCGCTCATCACCGCCGCGGTGAGCTACGTGACGAATTTCGCGGCGTGGGTCACCGCGCTGATATTCGGCGCGGTGTCGGGAGTGCTGTTGTTCGTCCTGCGGCCCATGCTGCTGCGCCGGTTCGCGGGCAATCCGCCGCACCCGACGAATATCGATGCGCTGCCAGGCAGGACGGCGCTCGTGGTGGAGTCGGTGGGCGCGCACGAAGGTCAGGTGAAGCTGGACGGCGACATCTGGACGGCGCGCCCGCTGGTCGAGACCGACGAGTACCCGGAAGGCGCCTCGGTGACCGTGATGAGGATTGACGGCGCCATCGCCGTCGTGTGGAAGGGGCCGTAAATGCCTGGTGTGATCGCAGTGATCTTGCTGTTGGTGCTGATCGCGATCGTATTCTTCAAGTCCATCAAGCTGATTCCGCAGGCCGAAGCCGCGGTGATCGAGCGACTTGGCCGATATACGCGGACCGTGTCCGGGCAGTTGACGCTGCTGGTGCCGTTCATCGAGCGCATCAGGGCGCGGGTCGACCTGCGCGAGCGGGTCGTGTCGTTCCCGCCGCAGCCGGTGATCACCGAGGACAACCTGACGCTGAACATCGACACGGTGGTGTATTTCCAGGTCACGAGCCCCAAGGCGGCGGTCTACGAGATCAGCAACTACATCGCGGCTGTCGAGCAGCTGACTGTCACCACATTGCGCAACGTCGTCGGCGGCATGACGCTGGAGCAGACGCTGACCTCGCGTGACGTCATCAACAGCCAACTCAAGAAGGTGCTCGACGAGACCACCGGGCGCTGGGGACTGCGGGTCGCGCGAGTCGAGCTGCGCAGCATCGACCCGCCGCCGTCGATCCAGGAGTCGATGGAAAAGCAGATGAAGGCGGACCGCGAGAAGCGGGCGATGATCCTCACCGCGGAAGGTCAGCGGGAGGCCGCGATCAAGACCGCCGAGGGGGCGAAGCAGTCGCAGATCCTGCAGGCCGAGGGCTCCAAGCAGGCGTCGATCTTGTCCGCCGAAGGTGAGCGGCAGAGCCGCATCCTGCGCGCCCAGGGTGAGCGGGCCGCCGCCTATCTCCAGGCGCAGGGTCAGGCCAAGGCCATCGAGAAGGTGTTCAACGCCATCAAGTCCGGCAAGCCGACGCCGGAACTGCTTGCTTACCAGTATCTTCAGACACTGCCACAGATGGCCAAGGGCGACGCGAACAAAGTCTGGCTGGTGCCGAGCGATTTCGGCGACGCGCTCAAGGGGTTCGCGAAAATGCTCGGCGCTCCCGGCGAGGACGGCGTGTTCCGCTACGAGCCGAGCCAGGACAACGGGGCGAGTACCCGCCCGGAGGACGACTCCGAGGACGTCTCGGACTGGTTCGAGACCAAGTCCGACCCCGCAATCGAGCGCGCCGTCCGCGCCGCTGAAGCCGCCGCCACGAAACCCGTCGACGTCGACGGCATCCCGGGCAGCACAGGGACGTGGCAGCCGCCCCAGGCATAAACAGCCGCACCCCTTCTGGTTAGACGCACCGGAAATAGCGCGCTATTTCCGGTGCGTCTAACCAGAAGGGGTGCGTTTGTGTCAGCCGCCTTTGCCGCCGCCTACGGCGCCCATGTGGAAGCGGGCGCCCGCGGCGACGCACACCGCCCACAGGACGCTCGCGAAAGTGCCGATGATGAATTGTTCGGACACTTTGGCGTCGCGCAGATCCGGGTAGCGTGCAAGGCTTTTCACGCCGAGGATCGCCACCAGGCCCTCGGGGCCCCAGCCCGCCATGATCGAGCCGCACACCGCGACTCGCTCGAGTACGCCGATCATCCGGCCCCCGCGCAGCGGGCCGCCGGGCACCGGGAGTTGATCGCCGGTGTCGGGCTGTTGGCGTGCGATGCGGTATGCGCTCGGCGCCAACGTCATTCCGCCGAGGCCCGCGGCCGTGAAGGCCAGCACGCCGGTGGCCGCGCGGTCGAAGCCGTGGGCCTTGCCGGTCATTCCGATCATGACCCACGCCGTGGCCAGGCAGCTGAGCCCGATGGTCGGCGCCACCCAGGGCGGCAGCCTGCGGATCAGCAGCAATACCGGGGTGACCGACACCACCCCCAGCATCACCAGCACCGTCACCGCCATCCGGACAACCCCCGTCCGCCTTACAGCCCCTCCTCGGGCTTCTGCTCAGCCATGCGCAGCAATCGGGCGGCGAGGTTCCTTCCTGCCATCTCGGCCTGCCAGCCCGCGGTCGCAAGTCGCTGTGACACGGCCTGTTTCGTGATTCCGAGCCTATCCGCGGCTTGGCCTTGGGTCGAGCACCCCCGCATGACCGCAACCGCCGCGTGACCTTCTGGCGTGCGTCTCGAGACCAACAGCGCCAAAAGCCAGAGCGCGGCTTCGGCGTCGCGTGCGCTTTCGGGGTTGACGGCTGCGGCCGAGACGCCGGCGGGCGTGCGCTTGGCTCGGTTCACCGCGTCGCGGGCGGACTCGAAGGCCCGGCCCCGGCCCGCCCGGGTGGTGTAGGGCAGCGGTTCTTCGACTGGGCCGATGCCGATGCCGACATGCCAGTGTCCGCGCCGGACCAGCTCCAGGGCCAAGTCCACTACCAGCTCGGCGTCATCCGACACCGCCTGCACTTCGTCTCCGGCGGTGCGCTCGAACTTGCGGAGCAGCGGCCGTGCCTCCATGTCGGCCAGGAGTCCTTCGACCCGGTCGATGTCGTGGCGACTACCGCGCTGATCGACGGTGAGCACGAACATTAAACAAGGGTAGAACCTTGATTCCTATAAATCAAGGATGAAACATTGATATTTCAAATTAAAGGTTGTGGACTTGCAAAGCTTCCGGTGGGTAGGGAGTACCTCGCACGGCCATGCCAAAACATTTGTATTGCGACAAGCCAATCACGGGTCAAGCTCGACCCGGTCACTGTGGACACGAGTTGTCCAGAATGACCCATGACGTGCGTTAGGTGCACGTCATGGGTCATTCTGGACAACTGCTGCCTGATGGTTGCGCAGGGCGTGGCGCAGGTCGACAGCCAGGCCCGCGAGGCCGAGGGCGAAGCAGGCCGCGGAGAAGAGCAGCAGCGTCGGGTCGACGGCGCCGGTGAGGGCGTCGCCGAGCACCACGACGGCCACGGTGCCGGGGAGCACCCCGACGACGGTGGCGACGACATAGGGGAGCAGGCGCACCGACGACAGCGCGCAGCAGTAATTGACCAAGGCGAACGGGGCGGCGGCGATGAGGCGCAGCGAGCCCACGGCCAGCCAGCCGCGGCGGGC
>JABFVX010000271.1 GCA_013362555.1 Mycobacteriaceae bacterium | reverse complement strand
GTGTGGGGATGCCGGGCGCGGGCGCCCCCGCGGCGGCCACCGCGTCGCCCTTTCCCGCCAGGATCGCCACTGCGTTCGCGAAGTCGACGACCCGGTCCCGGAACACCCAGCCCACCAGAGCGATTCCGAACACCGCGCCGACCTGTTCGATGGTCATGTTCGCGCCGTAGAGCGTGGCGGTGGACCGGGACGTGTTGGCCGCCATGGCGTACGCGGCGCGCCCGGAGCTGTACACGCCGATGCACAGGCCCATGCAGACCTGCGCCACCACCATCGTCGAATAGGGCATGTCCGGTTGGTACTGGAGGATCTGGTAGCAGCCCACCGCCAGAAACAACTGGGACACCGCGAGAATCACCGCAGGCGGCAACTTCGGAATCAGCCCGCCGGTGAGCGCCGCGCTGACGAAACCCACCAACATCATGGGCAGGAACCGGATTCCGGCTTCCCAGGCCGACCAGCCCATGATGTTCTGCGCGTAGGCGGTGTGCAGGAACTGCACCGGCAGTGCAACTGCTCCCCATAGGAACGACACCAGCGACAGTCCCGCGAAACTGCGGTTGCGCAACACCGCCGGGTCGATCAGCGACCGCTGCGGACGCACTGTCTGCACCGCGACGAACCCCGCCAGCAGCATGGCGGCCACCGCGAGGCAGCCCACCACCACCTGGTCGCTCCAGGGGTGGCGCTCGGCCCGCAGGATCGCGTACACGGCAAGCGCCGACCCGCCCGTCAGCAGCGCCGCGCCCGCCCAGTCCACCGGCGGCGCAGTGGATGTCGCCCGCGGCAGTTCGTCGTCGATGGCGATGACGCCGATGAACAGGAACACCGCCGCGATCGGGACGTTGATCAGGAAGATCGCGCGCCATCCCAGCGGGGAGTCGGTGAGCCCGCCGCCGATGACCGAGCCCAGCGCCAGCGCCATCCCGAGTGCGACGCCGTATGCCGTGAACGCGGCGCCGCGCTCCTTGCCGCGGAAGGTGTTGCCCAGCAGCGTCGGCCCCACGGTCAGCATCACGCCGCCGCCGAGGCCCTGCACGACCAACGCGGCGAACAGCATCGACTCGCTCGCCGCGAGCCCGGCCGCCATCGAGCCGACGATGTGGACGAGCATGCCGACGTCGTAGGCGCGGCGGTAGCCGATGCGGTCGGCCAGCATGCCGCCCGCGGACAGCGTCGCGATCAAGCCGAGCGCGTAGGTCAGCAGCACAGCCTGCTGGGCCGGGAAATCGCCGTCCCACTCGCGGCCGATGGCGGGCAGGGCCATGTACACCGTGACCAGGTGCAGCATCAGCATGAAGGTGGTGGTGGCGACCATCGCCAACGTCAGCCAGGGATTGGCGAGTCGTGCGGTCGGTGCGTTCAGCGCCATCGGAGTGTCCTCATCCAGGTGTGCAGGACCGTATCCTGCCACAGCAGATGTCCGGAATGACCCGTGATGTGCGCCCAACGCACCTCACGGGTCATTCTGGATGTCCGCACCCTGTCACTCATGTTCTCGGATGCACTCTCACCGTTATGCTTCGGCCGTGGAGTTGACCAGTCCGCTGCCGCTGCCGTGCGGCCAGGTGCTGCCGAACCGGGTGATGAAAGCCGCGCTGAGCGAGGCGCTGGCCGACTACGGCCAGAGTCCGGACGAGCGGATCCACCGCCTCTACGAGCGCTGGTCCGCGGGCGGATTCGGGCTGTTGCTCACCGGGAACGTCATGGTCGACCGCGACCACCTCGGCGAGCCCGGCCACCTCGTCGTCGACGACGAGCGCGACCTCCCGGTGCTGACCACCTGGGCCGACATCGCGCACACGAGCGGCACGCCGATCTGGATGCAGGTGAACCACCCTGGGCGACAGGCGAATCCGATCGTCAACCGAGCCTCTCCCGTGGCGCCGTCCGCAGTCAAGCCGGACATCGCAGGGTTCCCGCGCCCCAAGGCTCTCACCGAGCCCGAAATCGAAGACATCATCGAGCGATTCGCGGCCACCGCACGCATAGCGCAGAAGGCCGGGTTCGACGGCGTTCAAATCCACGCCGCCCACGGCTATCTCATATCGCAGTTCCTGTCGCCGCTGGTCAATCTGCGTACCGACGGCTGGGGCGGCGATCTGGGCCGGCGATGCCGATTCCTCGTGGAGGTGCTGCGCCGCGTGCGGGCCGCGACCGGCCCAGACTTTGCGGTGTCGGTGAAACTCAACTCCGCCGACTTCCAACGCGGCGGATTCACCGAGGAGCAGTCGCGCGCCGTCGTCGCGCTGCTCGCGGGCGAACAGCTCGATCTCATCGAAATCAGCGGCGGCAGCCTGGAGTCGCTGGCGATGATGGGGCGTCCGACCGACGGCTCGGCTCCCGCGGCAGGCGCGTCGCCCCGGGAGGCATACTTTCTGGACTACGCGCTCCGCGTCCGCGCGGCCGCTCCGCATATCCCGCTCGCGGTGACCGGCGGCTTCCGAACCCGCGCCGCCATGGCCGCGGCGCTGGCCGAGGGCGCCTGCGACGTCATCGGTCTCGGCAGGCCCACCTGTCTGCTTCCGGAAGCGGGCCGCGCGCTGAGCGACGGCACGGACACGCTGCCGACCGCGCCGGTGTCGCGCGTCCGAACCGGCCGAGTCTCCCGGTCCCGAATGATCCGCTCCCTCGCGGGCGCCGTGGACCTCCAGTGGCACACCGACCAGCTGCACCGCCTCGCTGCCGGCCGCGAACCCGCACCCGAGCGCTCCCGGTGGCGCACCGCCTACCGCATGCTCCAGCGCAACGGCACCGACGCCTTCCGCCGCAAACGCTCTTAAGAGCGCGTCAGAGAACTCCAGAACGACCCGTGGGTTGCGTTGGGTGCAAGTCATGGGTCGTTCTGGAGTACGTCAGACGCGCTCTGAGCACCGTTCAGCGGAAGGCCAGGCGTTCACGACGGAGTTGGGCCACGTCGGGGAGGTCCAACGGTTCCAGGGCGTCTACGCCCAAGGCTTGGCAGAGCAGGTGATCGGCGAGTTCCGGGTTGCGGGCCAGAACCGGGCCGTGCAGGTACGTGCCGATGACCGAGCCTTGAACGGCGCCTTCGGCGCCGTCGCCGACGCCGTTGCCGACGCCGCGGCCCGCCTGGACTCGCGCGAGCGGCTGCGCGGCGGAGCCGAGCGTGGTGCCGCCGCGGTGGTTTTCGAAGCCGGTGAGCGGCGCGCGCAACCCGGGGACGACCGGATCGGTCACGATTTCGCCGATGGCGCGGCGGGCCTGCGGAGCGGTCGTCACGTCGAGCATGCCGACGCCGTCCACGCGCTCGCCCTCGGAAGTCTGGTACCAGTGTCCGAGCACTTGGATGGCCGCGCAGATCGCGAGCACCGGCGCGCCCTGTTCCGCGGCCCGCTGCAGGCCTGGATGGCGCTGCAGATGCCGGGTGGCCAGCCGCTGTGCCGAGTCCTCGGCGCCGCCGAGGGTGTAGATGTCCAGCGACTCGGGAACCGGGTCGTCCAGGGTGATTTCGACGATGTCGGCGTCGTAGCCGCGCATCCGCAGGCGCTGCCGCAGCACCAGCGCGTTGCCGCCGTCGCCGTAGGTGCCCATCACGTCCGGGAGCACCAGCCCGATCTGCACCGTGTCGCCGTTCACGCCGTCACACCCCCGTCGCTTCGCCGGCCCCGGCCCTGGCCACGGCCTTCGCGTCGAGGGCTGCCTTGAGATCGCGGAAGGCGGTGTAGTTGGCCAGCACCTCCACCCGCCCGGGCGGGCAAGAGGCGATGGCGTACAGCGGGTCCGGCACCGTGGTGTGCGGCACGCCGGCGTATGTCAGCCGCACGCCCAGGTCGGTGGCCCGCTCGCCCGCGGCCACGACCGCCGTCTTGCCGAAGGTCTCGAAGCGGACGTCCCACAGCCAGGACAGGTCCTCGCCATCCGGCATTTGGCCGTTGACGGCGATCACCAGGCCGTCCGCGGCCGGGTCCACCATGGACAGCGCCTCCTGCCAGCCTGCGGGGTTCTTCGC
>JABFVX010000285.1 GCA_013362555.1 Mycobacteriaceae bacterium | reverse complement strand
CCGCACGGCGCGGGCCAGAAAGGCCCGGTTCGCTCGTGCCATCAGGCGGATACTCGGTATCAGCCGGGCGATTTCGTCGCCGAGTGCGCGGTCGGCTTCGTAATTGTCCTTTCCGCCGAGCCAATAGTCGTAGACCCTGGCTTCGTGCGGAACGTTCGGATTGATTTCGCCGGGTAGTGCGGTGGTGTGGTGGTGATGCTTCTGGGACAACGGGTTTGCGCACCTCCCGCTCGTGACAGGCTTCGTGAGCGTACGTCATGGGCCGGTAAGGTGTTGCGGAACAGCGAGTTTCCAGAAGGCAGGCGCACGCCGCCGCGAAGAGAGCGAGACTGCCGTGACTGTCGAACACAACGACGCCAGCGCCAGGGTCCGAGTCGACATGCCCAGCATCGCCCGGATCTACGACTGCTTCCTGGACGGCAAGGACAACTACGAGGTCGACCGAGTGGCCGCGGCGGACATCGAAATACGCAAGCCCACGGTGAAGCTCGCCGCTCGGGCCAATCGCGCCTTTATGCGCCGGGCGACCCGCTACCTTGCCGCCGAGGCGGGCATCCGCCAGTTCCTCGACATCGGCGCGGGTATTCCCGCCCAGCCCAACCTGCATCAAGTCGCACAGGAGGCGGCGCCGGAATCGCGGGTGGTGTACGTCGACAACGACCCGATCGTGCTCGCCCACGCCCGCGCGCTGCTGTACGGCTCCCCGGAGGGACGCACCGCCTACGTGGCTGCCGATGTCACCGCACCGGAGTCGATTCTGGCCTCGCCCGCCCTGCGCGCGACCCTCGACCTGACCCAGCCGGTCGCGCTGTGCATGTTCGCCCTGATGCATTTCGTCCCGGACACGCGCGATCCGTATGGTGTCGTCAGCACGTTGCTGGCTGCCCTGGCTCCCGGTTCGTACCTGGTGATGTCGCACGGCACCGGCGATTTCGACCCGCAGGGCACCGCCGAAGCGGCGGCGGAGTACCACCGCCGGGGCCTTCCCATGCAGACCCGCAGCCGCGACGAGTTCACTCGCTTCTTCGCCGACCTCGACCTCGTCGACCCCGGTGTCGTCCCGCCGCACCGCTGGCGCCCGGACTCCATCCCGTCGCCCGCCTCGACCGACGCCAAGGTCTCCTTCTATGCGGCCGTAGCCCGCACCTGAGTCCCGTAGAATTACGGGTGCCAGAGGCGTTCGCAGGGGAGGGGTTTGGCTACGTCGCTGAGGTCGTCGTCGATGACCACGTCGGCGTGGCCGCGCAAGGCGTCGGCGAGGCGGCGGGCAGCGGCCGCGTCGGCGTGGTAGTGCAGCGGCGGGTAGCCCTGGAATGTGACCTCGATGTGGCACGTTGCCACGGACACAGCGGGATTCGACCGCAGGTGGACCCGGTCGGCCATGGCCCGCACCTCCCCTTCGCTGCCGCGGGTGGCGATTCCTCAACGCGGCCTAGATGTTTCGGCGGTTGACACTTTTCCAGGGTTGGGCTGCAACTGCAACCGCAGATGCGTATGGGACCGCATCGGAAGATGCGGATGCATGTTCCGATGCATATGCATCGACGGCTAGAGTGGCGGGTGACCCCGGGGAAAGGGAATGCCAAATGCCGAATCATCCTGTACCGAACCAGAAGCCGGCCCGTGCGGCGCTGCCGCTGGAGTGGCGCAAGAGCTCCCACAGCGGGCCGCAGGGCAACTGCGTCGAAGTCGCCCACCTGCCCGGCGGGGAGGTGGGCATGCGGAACTCCCGCGAGCCGCAGGGTGCAGTGATTCGAGTCACCCGAACGGAGTTCGAATCGCTGGTCCGCGCGGCGAAGTCCGGCGAGTTCGACGACTTCCTCCTCGGTTAGTGCCGAAGCCGCTCAACTTCCGGAACGACCCGTGACGTGCGCTGCACGCAACTCGTGGGTCGTTGTGGAGGTCGATGACGCCACTCTCCGAGCAGGCTGCGGGGCCGGGGCGATGTCCGGGGACCGACGCTCATCCGAGCGGTATCGTGGTTAGTGGGTGTTTGCTGGGCCGATCCGAGTTATAGTGTCCGGCAGCAACTTCGGTCCAGACCCAGTGACGGGTGTACAACGGTCCAACGAGCACCGGAGACAACCCATGAACACCTTGCCGGATGAAAGACCGGACGCAGGCCTCGCTGACGTGCGTCCGCTGCCCGCCGACCGCGGGCCCACCGTGCTGCGGATCGCCCTGGGCGGGCACCTCCGCAGGCTACGCGAAAGCCGGGGCATCAGCATGGTGGACGCGGGCCACGCGATCCGCGGCTCGGAGTCCAAGATCAGCCGGCTGGAATTGGGCCAGCTCGGATTCAAGGATCGCGACCTGCGCGATCTGCTGGACCTCTACCGGGTGGGCGACCCGGGCGAGTACCGCGACTTCCTCGATTTGGCCCGCGCCGCCAATCAGCCGGGCTGGTGGCAGCAGTACGACGAACCGTCCTGGTTCGAAACCTACATCGGGCTCGAGCAGGGCGCGAGCGTCGTACGGTGCTACGAAAACCAGTACATCCCAGGCCTTCTGCAAACGGAGGACTACGCGCGCAACATTGTTGCGCTCGGCAACAAGCGCGAGATTCCGGACCGCGTCGCGGTGCGGCTGCGTCGTCAGCGGATTCTGGATCGGCCGGACCCGCCGGTGATATGGGCGGTGATCGACGAAGTCGCTCTGCTGCGCACCGCTCGGCTGCGCCCGGGCGGCAACTCCCGCATCGCTCGCGAGCAGCTCGAGCACCTGTTGGCGCTGAGCGAACGCCGCAATGTCACTATCCAGGTGCTGCCGATCACGGCGGGCCCCGCGCTGAGCACCACGGGGCCTTTCACGCTGCTGCGCTTCCCGGTGCCCCAGCTGCCCGACATCGTCTACGTCGAGCAGCTCACCGGCGCGCACTATCTCGACAAGCCTGCCGACCTCCAGCAGTACCGTTCCGCGATGGACCTGATGTGCGCGGTCCAGGCCCAGCAGCCGGAAGACACCAACGCCCTGCTCTGCGAGCTCATCGACGGACTCTGAGCGAGTGTCCGAGAACGTCCGGAACGACCCATGATGTGCGTTCAACGCACTTCACGGGTCGTTCTGGAGGTTTGGGCAACTCGGCCTAGCGGGGTTGCGGCATCTCCCACGGGACGTCGGGAAGTACGTGGCCGGTCTCGAGGAGGGACTTGAGATTGGCCAGGACGGCGGGCCAGCCGTGGGAGACGTCCGCATGGTCCGTGGCGGACGCGAGGCCGACGTGGGTCACGGTGAGCCGGACGATGTCGCCGTAGGGCTCAATGTCGAAGGTCACCGTCGACGACTCCGGAATGCCGGGGCCGAAGGTCACGACCAGCTTCGACGGCGGGTTCACGTCGATCACGGTGCCCACGACGTCGGCGACGCCGGAGCCGTCGACGCGGCGGTGTTCCCATGGCGACCCCGGCTGCCAGTCCGAAATGTTGCTGTGGCCCCAGTACTGGGCCGTCAGCTCGGCGTCGGTCAGGGCCTGCCACACCCGTTCGGGCGTGGCCTCGATGTAGGTGACGTAGACGTAGTCGGGAATGACGTGCTCTGTCATGGTGTCGCCCTCTGCTCGGTGCTTCAGCGCGCTGAGCGCCCGAAGCCGCGGTTGTTCGAACTTGCCGATCCAGCGCTGGTGAATCTCGTGCAGCGGAACGGGGTTGAGGTAGTGCAGTTTCTCCCGCCCGCGCCGGGTGGAGCTGATCAAGTTGGCCGCCTCCAGCACCGCCAGGTGCTGGGTCAGCGACTGCCGGGTCATGTCGGCGTGCGCGCACAGCTCGCCGAGCGTTTGCCCGTTCCGTACGCGCAGTCGGTCCAGCAGTAGCCGCCGAGTCGGGTCGGCCAGTGCTTTGAACACCGGATCCATCGTGCTCCTTTATGCAGGCCTTCTCCTGCATAAAGGAGGATATGCAGTAGAATGCCTGCATGTCAATGTCTGGAATGCCCGTTGCCTGCGTCGAGCGCACATCGTGGGTCATTCCGGAGGGTTTCCG